>CAYNCW010000048.1:0-11731 GCA_964395635.1 uncultured Oscillospiraceae bacterium | reverse complement strand
AATTTGGGCATTTCTTGAATTTGCAAATCGGGATATAAGGGCATTGCTCAGCAAATGTCTTATAGCCTGTGTTTACAGCTTACAAATTCACAACATTTACAGGGGTGCCGTTGCGGTAGGCTTGTAGGTTGGATACTGCAATATCCATTAGCCGCTGACGGCTTTCTTTGGATGCCCAGGCAATATGGGGGGTGATAATGCAGTTGTTGGCTTTTAACAACGGATTATCACCCTTAATGGGTTCCACGGATACCACATCCAAGCCGGCGGCATACACCTTGCCGCTGTTGAGGGCATCTGCCAAATCTTGTTCCACAATCAACGGGCCTCTGGAGCTGTTGAGGATAATAACCCCGTTCTTCATCTTGGCGATGTTGTCCTTATTGATGATACCTTGGGTGGATGGGAAGAGGGGGCAGTGAAGGGAGAGTACATCTGCGGTGGCCAACAGGGTGTCCAGATCCACATACTCCCCGATTTCTTTTCCATCTTGGGTTTGATGCCGGCTGAATGCGATCACCTTCATCCCCATTGCTTTGGCAATCCTGCCGGTGGCCTGACCAATTCTTCCAAATCCAATAATGCCCATGGTTTTACCTGCCAGCTCAACCAGGGGATAATCCCAAAAACACCAATCCTGGTTGTTTTCCCAGCGCCCTTGGTGTACTGCCCGGTTGTGGTGACCAATATGGTGGCAGATTTCCAGCAGCAGTGCAATGGTGAACTGGCCTACCGCAGCTGTTCCATAGGCAGGAATATTGGTTACAACCATATTGGCAGCTTTGGCTGCGTCCAGATCTACAACATTGTATCCGGTTGCCAAAACACCGATATACTTTAGGTTGGGGCAGGCAGCAATGGTTTGGGCGGTGATGGGGGTTTTGTTTGTATAAATGGCTTCTGCATCGCCGATACGCTCTATTATTTTATCTGCTGGGGTACGGTCATATACCGTAACCTCGCCCAATGCTTCCATACCGGCCCAGCTTAAATCCCCGGGGTTTTCTGTGTAACCGTCTAATATTACAATCTTCATATCATCCAGTCCTTTCCTGGTTTTTACTCTTCCAACAATGCCCATGCCCGATTGAGCACCCGCTTGGCATTGGCTACCACCACATCCGGGTCTTCTTCCTGCCATGGTTTTACCTCGAAGGAGAGCACATAGGGATTTTGGGCATCCATAAAGCCTTCGTTTTTTAGCACCCGCAAAAATTCCAGCACCTGGGCAACATCGTTGGAGCCACCGGGAAACCCAAACCGCTGATGTTCATCTCCATAGCCTTCTGCCGCTGCATCCCGGCAAACGGTGTTGCCGATATGAAAGTGGGTCAGATAGGGGCGCAGTGTTCGCACCACAAACTCCGGCGATTCATAGGTCATGGGAATATGAGAGAGATCGATGAGCAGCCCAAAGTTGGAATGGGTGCTGCGTATATCCGCTGCAAACCGGGCAGCCAGCGGTGCCGGGCCAATAAGGGATGCTTTGGCGATATCGTAGTCAAACACTTCCAGCTCCACCATCATATCCTTGGTTTTGGCATAGTCACAAAGGTTGCGGGTGGTTTTCAGCAGCTGGGCATAGGCTTGCTCCTTGGTTTCTTCTGCCCATTTGCCCGCTAAAAAAGCAATTCCCTTGCTTCCCAGTTCTTTGGCTTCATCAATAGCTTCCATCAGTGTTTGTTGGGCCTTTTGCCGCTCCCCTTCCTCCAGATGGTTGGCGTTCATTCCTGTGGTGAGCAGCCGTGGCTGTGCGCCATAACAAACAGTCAGATGGGAGGCATCCAATAGCTTGGCGGCTTTGGCTCTGGTCTGTTGATCCTTTATCCAGCTAACCTCGATAGCATCAAAATAATCATCCACCGCTATTTTTTTTAGCAGCTCCAGTGTATCCGGTGCTTCTCCACGCAGCATAGTGGGGTATGCCATAAATGCAATCAACCCCACCTGAAAGTATTTGTGTATGGATTCTTTCATACAATTGCTCCTTTGTACTGTAGTGTTAACTTGTTCTATACTTGTCCATGCAGTCAATTGCCATAATTGTACACCCCCCGGCTATATCATGGCAAGCAAAAATTCTTTGTCCGAAATGGGTATGCTAATTGGATGGGTGGTTTGCTTTAGAATATACGCCAAAGCAACCCAACAAAAACATTTGTTTTTAAATAACCTTCACTTTTATAAACGGGTTAAGTAGCTAGGTTTTTACTGGTTGAATTCAGTAATATTGCCCAATAATATGACTAATAAATTTCACTTGAGAGGGGCGGCTACGCATTGACACCTTTTGTTTGCGGCTATATAATTATATAGATAATTGCCAGAGACGGGAGCCTTTCATTATGCAGGATAAACAGAGGGTTTTGGACCTTTTCTCAGAACACCAAGAGGCGTTGTATACATTGGGTGACCAACTGTTTCAATCTCCTGAGCTGGGGTTCCGGGAACAGACCACCAACAGCTTGATTACATCCTATCTGGATGAAGCCGGTATTGGGTATACCAACGATATTGCAGTAACCGGTATTAAGGCCACCATCGGCACCGGAAACTACCATATTGGATTAATCGCCGAAATGGATGCTGTGGCAGTGGGTAGCCAGGACAATATCCACAATTTCCATTGCTGTGGCCACAGTGTACAGGTGGCGGTTATGCTGGCTGTGTTCAAGACGCTGCACCAATCTGGTATTTTGGATGCGCTGGACGGCAAAGTTAGCTTTATTGCCACTCCCGCAGAAGAATACATCGATTTGGACTATCGCAGAGAGCTTGTCCGACAAGGGAAAATCCGCTATCTATCGGGAAAGCAAAATATGATTGCTGCCGGGGTGTTTGATGATTTGGACTGCGTCCTTTCCACCCATGTTACCGGGGATCAAACCATCCTGTTTGACGTAAACTCCTCTCTAGCGGGATTCACTGTAAAAAAGATCAGCTTTGTGGGCAAGGCATCCCATTCGGGTGCAGCTCCTCATCTTGGGAAAAACGCCCTTCACGGCGCCAGCCTTTGCTTAACTGCCCTTTCCTATTTGCAGGAGCAGTTTCCCAGAGAAGCAAATGTGCATATCCATCCGGTGCTGACGCAAAGCGGCGCTTCTATGAACATTATTCCGGATATGGCGGTGCTAGAAACCTATGTACGTGCCAACACCAAAGACCATCTCATGGATGCCCAAAGCAAGCTGGATCTCTGCGCACAGCACTGCGCACAGGCACTGGGGCTAGAGTGCATCATCGAGAACACCGTGGGCTACATGCCCCTTACCCAGTCAAAGCCTTTGTGTGATGTGGTTTACAACAACATGTTGAGCATCTGTGATAAAGACAAAATAGCCAAGGACCTTGTGTCCGGTGCTTCTGGTGATATTGGGGATTTGGGGTTCCTGCTGCCGGCAGTGCAATTTGGGTTTTCTGGTATTGACGGACGTATTCACAGCGACCAGTTCTCCATCCGGGACAAGCAACATGTATATGGCAACACCGGCCGTGTGGTGTTGGGTACTGTTATTGACTTGCTTTCCAATCCTTCTTTACAGGTAAATAACCCCCGATTTGCCCAGGACAAAGAGTATTATGTAAAGCATTGGCTGATGCAGGATACTGCCAAATAGCTTGCACAAGCGTAAATGAGTAAGACCAATAAGGGAGGCAGCGATGCAATCACAAGAGATACTGCGGGTAAAAGACCTGACAAAAATCTATCCGGGTGGGGTTTTGGCCAACTATAATCTCTGCTTTGATGTCAATCATGGTGAGATACACGCCCTTGTCGGAGAAAACGGCGCGGGAAAATCCACTCTGATGAAGTGTTTGTTTGGCATAGAGGAGGTTACCAGCGGCCAAATTTTCTTAAACGGAAAGGAAGTACGGTTTACCTCCAGCCAGGACGCCATTAATCACGGTATTGGTATGGTGCAGCAAAACATGATGCTGGTTCCCTCCCTTACAGTGGCAGAAAACCTGGTGTTGGGTATCGAGCATAAAAAAGGCCTGTTTATCGACAAAAAGAGATGCATCGAAGAAACCAAGGCCATATCCAAAAAATACAACCTGCCTGTGGATGCTGAAAAAAGGGTTCGGGATATCTCGGTGGGCATGAAACAAAAGCTGGAGATACTCAAAACTATGTATCGGGGCGCTAAGATTATTATTTTGGACGAGCCCACCGCTGTGTTGGCCCCCCAGGAGACCGACGAGCTGTTCCAGCAGCTGTTAAAGCTGAAAGAGGATGGTTACACCATCATCTTTATCTCCCACAAGCTCCATGAAGTAAAACAGATCTGTGATCGGCTCACCGTTTTAAAAGCCGGACGCACCATCGGTACCTACAATGTAGCCGATGTCTCGGTTGAGGAGATATCTCAGCTGATGGTGGGCCGGGATGTGAAGATTGCCTACGATAAAACCCCACCCGGTGATGGGGAAAAAATCTTATCGGTGAAAGAGCTTAACTACACCGATAAATTCGGTACCCAAAAGCTCAAGGACTTTTCCTTTACCCTGCGGGCAGGGGAGATTCTGGGGATTGCCGGTATCGAGGGCAACGGCCAGCTGGAAGCTATGAACATTCTTACCGGCAATATGCGGGCACATTCCGGCGCTGTTGTGTACAACAGCCAAGAGCTCAACCAGCGCAGCATCCGCGCTATTCGAGACGCTGGTATCTCCCACATTCCCGAGGATCGAGCCTACAACGGCAGTGCCCCCAACATGAGTGTGCGGGATAACCTTATCGCCACCTGTTTAAAGCGGTTTGCCCCCAAAGCAAACCTGCTGGACTTCAAAGCCATTGAAGAGTACTGCAAAAGCTGTGTAAAAGATTATCAAATTGTCACCGCCAATCTGGATATTCCTATCAAGAGCCTATCCGGCGGTAATATCCAAAAAGCCATTGTGGCCCGGGAATGCTCCAACAATGCCGATATTATTGTTCTCAACCAGCCCACCCGTGGGGTAGACGTAGGCGCTATGGAGTTTATCCACAAAAAGATACTGCAAATGCGGGATATGAACAAGTCCATGATACTGGTCAGTGCGGATTTAACCGAGCTGAAGGCACTGAGTGACCGCATTATTGTGCTGTATCAAGGCAGAGTGGTGGGTGTGTTGGAGGATGTGCCAAATACCACCGAGGAAGAACTGGGCCTGTATATGCTGGGGCTAAAAGAGGATTCGGCTGAAAAGCTGGCAACCGCTTAGCCTAAATACGCTTTGGCGCAACATATTTGATATTCCGGCACATATGCACTGCGTATGTGCCGCCGCATAGCGGCAGAATGGGGCAATACTATGAAAGTAGCAAAGAAATTTGACTGGTACGGCATTGTGCGGGTAACGGCAGCTATTGCGCTGGCCTTTCTCATCGCCACCATTATTATCATTGTAGTAGCGGACAAGCCTGGAGAAGCACTCAACAAGTTCTTTTTGGGCGCGGTGAGCACCAAGCGTAACTTTTCCAAGGTTATCGAAGATATGATTCCTCTGGTGTTTACTGGCTTGGCCATCAACATCATGCATAAGAGCGGTTTGTTTTCCATGTCCGCCGACAGTTCCTTTTATATGTCCGGGGTGGTGGCAGCTAGCCTGGCTATTGCATCTCCTATGCCCAATGTTTTGCACCAGATAGTGATTTTGTTGGCTGGTACTTTGGTTGGAGGCCTTATCAGCCTGATTCCGGTACTGTTAAAACGGTTAACCGGTGCCCACGAACTGGTTACCTCCCTGATGATGAACTACATCACCTTTAATTTGGGCTACTGGTTGATTCGCGCCTACCACATTGATAAACAAAATGGCTCCTTTTCCGTTTCCTTCTTGCCCACCGCCAATTTGGGAAAGATCTTTCCCGGAACCAATATCCACTACGGCCTTATTATCATGATTGTGGTTGTGCTGTTGATGTGGGTGGTTATGGACAAATCCCGCTATGGACGGGAGCTGAAAATCACCGGCTCCAACATCCACTTCGCCCAATTTGCCGGCATTTCGGTATCCATGGTGATTTTAATGTCTCAGTTGTTTGGCGGTTTCTTGGCCGGTTTGGGCGGTGCTATCGCTATGATAGGGGTTTACACCAAGTTTCAGTGGATTTTGCCCACCAACTATGTTTGGGACGGTATTTTGATTAACCTGTTGGCCGGTACCCGGCCGCTGATGATTCCAGTCGCAGCCTTTTTTATCTCCTATATCCGTGTAGGCGCCAATGTTATGTCCCGCGCCGGGGATGTTAGCTCCGAGCTTGTAGCCATCATTCAGGGCATCATCATTCTTTTGATTGCATCCGAGCGCTTCCTGTACAAAATGAAAAAGCGCAAGGAAGAGCAAGAGGCTCTTGCCAATCAAACACCGGCAGCCGGAATTCCGGCTGCAGAATAGGAGTGGGGTGCAAATATGGATTTTCTCTTAAATTTAGACTTTTGGTTTACTGTACTGCGCAGCACTACTCCGGTGTTATTTGCCACTATGGCAGCCCTTGTTGCTAGCACCTCCGGTGTGCTCAACCTGGGCCTGGAAGGCTGTATGACCATATCCGCAATTTGTGGCGTATTGGGTAGCGGATTTACCGGCAGCTTGCTGGTGGGTATGCTTTGTGGCTTGGGAGCAGGTATAACTCTTACCCTGCTACTGGCTTACTGCGTATTAAATCTGCGTGCCAATGCCATTATCACTGGTGTGGCCTTGAATCTGGCGGCAACCGGCGGTTCGGTTTTTATGCTGTATTCCATAACCGGCGATAAAAACGCCAGTAATTCTCTTAACTCCATGGTGTTTCCCACTGTTCAAATTCCTGTTGTGCAAAACATACCGGTTATTGGAAAGATTCTTTCCGGCCATAATATCCTTACCTATCTGGCCATTCTGGTTTCCGTTTTGTTATTTATTATGCTAAGACGCACTCGGTTCGGCGTAAAGCTTCGTTCGGTGGGTGAAATGCCCGCTGCTGCAGAATCAGTAGGTATCCAGGTGAAAAAGGTACAGTACCAGGCGCTGCTGATCAGCGGCTTGTTGGCTTCCTTGGGCGGGATGTATCTCTCTATGGGGTATGTCAACCGCTTTACCTCCAACATGATTGCCGGTCGCGGCTATATTGCCCTTGCCACCAACGCCATGGCGGCGGGAAACCCCCTGATGGGCTTGCTTAGCTCCACTCTGTACGGCCTTGGCAACGCCATTGCCATCTACACCCAAAACCGCAATGTGGACACCTATCTGGTAACCTTGATTCCCTATAGCTTTATTGTTCTGTTTTATCTCACCTTCAGCTTTATACAAAAACGCAAAAACCAAAATTGACGAATATCAATACCATTGATATAAATTATTAACAATTACCTAAGGAGGCAACTATGAACAAAATTTGCAAAAGAGCATTGGCGCTTTGTATGACCGGCGCGCTGGTGTTTAGCCTGGCCGCTTGCGGCAACAAGAATGAATCCTCATCCACCGCACCAGCTACCGAAGGCTCCACCGCTGCTGCTGAAAGCTCTCCTGCTACAACTTCCGGCGAAAAGATGAAGGTTGTTCTGTGCATTGGCCGTAAAAACGACCTTTCCTTCCAACAGTCCGCTTTCGAGGGCAGCCAACGGGTTGCTGCTGAACTGGGAGACAAATACGAAGTGGAAGTAGTTGAGATGGGTGACGACACCACCATCTGGGAATCTGCATTCTACGAAGCAGCCGATAGCGGGGCAGACTTTGTGGTAGGCGTGGGTTACCAAAACAAAGGCAACTTTGAAAAAATCCCGCTGGAATACCCGGATACCAAGTTCATTCTGTTTGACCAGGATGTAGATTACGCTTCCGGCGATCTCTCCAATGTACTCACCGTTTTGTTCGACTCCAATGAGTCCGGCTTCCTGGCAGGTGCGGTTGCAGCTTACTACACCGTATCTGAAAAGGCTGCCAACCCCGACAAGACCGTTGGCTTTATCGGTGGTATCGACGCTGTAACCATCAACAACTTCCTTGTGGGTTACGCAGAAGGCGCTCGTTACGTTGACCCTGAAACCAAGGTTATGACCGCATACATCGGTGACTTTGTGGATACCGCAAAGGCAAAAGACCTGGCGGTTGCGCAAATTTCCGAAGGCGCCGACATTCTCTTCCAGGTTGCCGGTGGTGCAGGTAACGGCGTTATCGAAGCTGCTGCTGAAAAAGAGGGCATTATGGCTATCGGCGTAGATGCCGACCAATATGAGACTCTGGCCGGAACCAACCTGCAACCCGCTATCATAACCTCCAGCCTTAAGCGCCTTGACAATGCACTGTTTAAAATCCTCAATGATTACGCAAACGACTCTGCAAGCATTGCGTTTGGCAGCACCGTTACCTACGGTCTGGGCGAAGATGCAGTAGGCATCGTGTTTAACGACAATCTGACCCAAAACCTGGGTGAAGAAAACATCCAAAAGGTTAAGGATATTCTGGCCAAAATTCAAGCTGGCGAGATTCAGGTAAGCCAAGCTTCCAAGCTCACCTCTGAAGAAATTCAGGCTATTGTACAAGGCAAATAAGTATTGGGTCCTAAAGTGGGGACAGTATATCTGTCCCCTTTTTTTACTATTTTAAGGAGTGATTTTGTTATGCCAACAGCTCACAATACTGCAAAACTCGGCGATATAGCCAAAACCGTATTGATGCCCGGAGATCCCCTTCGTGCACAGTTTATTGCTGAAACCTATTTGGACAATGCTGTACAATTCAACAATGTCCGTGGTATGAAAGGCTTTACCGGAACCTATAAGGGGCTTCCTATTTCTGTTATGGGAAGCGGCATGGGCATCCCCTCTATCGGCATATACTCTTATGAACTGTTTACCCAATACGAGGTGGATAACATTGTGCGCATAGGTTCTGCCGGCGGCTACGATGACAAGTTGGAGCTGTTTGACGTGGTTTTGGTCACCGAAGCCTTCAGTGAGTCCAGCTTTGCGCGGTATCAAAACGGATTTACCGGTAATGTGATCAAAGCCAGCGATGCTTTGTGTGATAAAATTCGGAGCAGCGCCCAAAAGCTTGGTAAACCCATCACCGAAGGCCGTGTGCATTCCAGCGATATTTTCTATCGTCATCTGGACGGGGAGGTTCCCTACTGGCAGAAAATGCGGGATGAAGAGGGCTGCCTGGCTGTGGAGATGGAGAGCTTTGGGTTGTTCCACAACGCAGTGGTAACCGGTAAAAACGCCGCCTGCCTGCTCACCATTTCGGATGTGCTTTCCAGAATGCAAGAAACCACCTCGGAAGAGCGGGAAAAGAGCTTTACCAATATGATGGAAATTGCCCTTGGCATTCTGTAAAGAAAAACCCATAAAGGAGCTTACACTATGAGAGTACCGGTAAAAAAAGACCGCGGCAGACTCATTGCGGCTGCGCTGCAAAAAATCCCCTGTGACCTGACCATCGAAAATGTGCAGTATGTCAACATGTTTACCGGTGAAATTTATCCGGCCAGTGTGGACATTCTGGACGGAATCGTGGTGCGGGTGCGGGAAGCCGGTGAAGCCACTTCCCTGCCCTCTGCCCAGGTATATCACGGCAAAGGCAACTATCTGCTTCCTGGCTTTATCGATACCCATATGCATGTGGAAAGCACCATGATGATTCCCGAAAACCTCAGCCGAGCCATTGTGCCCTGGGGCACCACCACCGTCTGCACCGACCCCCACGAAATTGGCAACGTTATGGGTGTGGATGGTGTGTCTTTCATGCTAGAAAATGGCCGCAAGTCCACACTGCGCCACTATGTTTTGGCTCCCTCCTGTGTTCCTGCAGTTCCTGCACTGGAATGCGCCGGTGCGGAATTTGACGCTGCCCAGGTGGGTGCTGTGTTGGATATGCCAGATGTGGTGGGAATTGCTGAAATTATGGATTATGTGGGTGTTTTAAAGGATACCCACCGTATGCACAGCATTATTGAGGAAGGCCTAAAGCGGGATATGTACCTCCAGGGACATGCACCGCTGGTGCGGGGCAAAGAGCTGGCCGCCTACAGATTGGGCGGCCCCTTCAGTGATCACGAAAGCATAACCCCAGAAGAGACCTGCGAAAAGCTGCGGATGGGCATTCATGTCAACCTTCGGGCAAGCTCCTTGGCGGATCATCTGCCAATGCTGGTAGAAGGCTTTAAAAATCACGGTTGGCGGGATTATGTGTCTATCTGCACCGATGATGTCCACGCCAAGGATTTAATCACCCACGGTCATATCAATGCAGTGGTGAAAAAGGTTATTGCGGAAGGCATTCCGGCTGTTGAAGCCTATAAATTTGCCACCATCAATGCTGCCCGTGAATATGGTTTTGATGATCTTGGCGCTGTGGCCCCCAACTATATTGCGGACATTCAACTGGTAAAAGAGCTGGATGGAAGTCAGCCCCAGGCTGTGTTTATTGCAGGCAGGCTGGTGGCTGAACACGGCCAGTACATGGGCGAGGACTGCTGGAAAAACGATGTAGTCACTCCCAATACGGTGAAAATGCCCTATATCACCTCCCACAAGGACTTTATGCTCAAAGCGCCCGAAGGCTGTGGCGATACTGTTCTGGTTCACTGTATTGTGCCGGATGCAGAGCACTCCATCATCCGCAACAGCGAATGGGTAAAGCTGCCGGTGGTAGACGGGTATGTTACTCTTGATGGTGTGGAAGGAGACCTGCAATTTGTCTGTGTGGTTAACCGCCACGGCAAAGAACAAAAGAGTATCGCTATACTCAAGGGCTTTGGCCTGAAATCCGGTGCATTTGCCTCCACCGTCTCCCACGACAGCCACAACTTCACCGTTGTGTACAAAAACCCACAGGCCGCCTACAACGCGGCTCAGGA
This sequence comes from uncultured Oscillospiraceae bacterium, assembly GCA_964395635.1. Lineage (GTDB taxonomy): Bacteria > Bacillota > Clostridia > Oscillospirales > Ruminococcaceae > WRAV01. The sequence continues at coordinate 906 of CAYNCW010000048.1, read as the reverse complement.
GCTTGTGGGTGTAGGCGGCGGCATTACCGTCGCCAAAGAAGACGGGGTGGTACACACCCTGCCCCTTCCTGTGGCGGGAATTATGTCTACCCTGCCCTTCCGGGAAATTTCTGCCGATATTGAAGCTATGCAGCAGATAGTGTATCAGTACTGCACACCGGAAACCTCGGTGTTGGCAACCGCCATTATGTCCCTGCCGGTTCTCCCCGGCACCATTATCACCGACAAAGGCATTATCAACGGCTCGGATCAAACCTTTTTGGATGTATTTAAGACAGATAACTAATCCGGTCTTTGGTAAAGCTAGAGAAAAGAACCCGGCGAGATACAGTGTATCCCGCCGGGTTCTTTTCTGTGCAATTATTGTTCCAACAGCTGTTTGTAGTAGTCTCGTTTATCCAACGCCATAGCAACCACCTGATTGGTGATAATGCCTTTTTTCACACGGCGCAACATACCGGACTCTCCATATTGATAGGCCATTAGCCCCTGATGCAGACCATGCTTACCTACAAACTGGGCGAGCATTGCAGTTCCCGCAGATATGTTTTGGTAAGGGTCCATCAAATCGTTAATGCCAAGTTGCTCATTTAACCATTTGCGGTTAACATCGTTGATCTGCATGATGCCGCTGTCGTAGGTTCCGTTGGTGTTGTAGTTTAGCGCCGATATTTCAAATCGGCTTTCTCTCCACATAATAGCCAACACCAGTGGATACTCAATCCCGAGCTCCTGACATCGAAGGTAGGTGAACTCTTGAAGCTCTTTGCTCAGTGGTATCTCCTCCAGGTATACAAACCCTGTGGACTTTGTTTCAGGAGTATTCTCCTGGCCAAGCATAGCTTTATTTTGAGATTCACGCTGTTGATCCAATGCCACGAAAAAATTGTCGCTTTGTTCGCCGCC
>CAYNCW010000047.1:0-11753 GCA_964395635.1 uncultured Oscillospiraceae bacterium | reverse complement strand
CTGGATGACCTGGGGCGGTATCTCCTTGGCTGGCGAATAGTCGCGCACCGTTCTTGTCTGCACCACCGGTGCCTCGGTAAAGAGATGGGTAAGACCATCGTACAGTTTAAACTTCGCCTCTGGGTTATCCTTTAACGCTTCTTGCCAAAGTGGGTAATCCCTATCCGCGAAGACTTGAAAATCTTCTGCACCCTGCATGACCAAAATCGGCTTGCCAATCCTTTGGGCAAGGGCGGCAGTGTCGTAGGAATTCATCTCTTTTGCATACCAGCCCGGCATACCAAACACACTTTCACCTATGAGCTGATCATCGGTAAGTGTATCCAGAGCAGCCAGCTTTGCAATTTCAGCATTGAGTGCATCCTCACCTGCCTTTTTTTGTTCCGGCGGCAGGGTGGCAAGGACATCGTTGTTTTGGTCAATTAAGATGTCCGTAAGTGTTCGGGTGCTGCCAGCCATGATAATCACGCCGGAAAACAGCTCGCCGCTGTCAAAATAGATACGAGGGGCAAGCATACCGCCAAGACTATGCCCTAAAAGATAGATTTTCTCATAGCCCAGTTGGGCAAGTAGCTTTGCAGCTGCCACCGCATCGTCTATTGTTTCTTCACCCACGGTAAGTGCTCGGTTCTCCGGCTTTGCGAACCACTGAGGATGGGCATAGGAGCGTTTGTCGTAGCGCAACACGTCAATGCCCTTTTCCGCAAGCCCCCACGCAATATCCCGAAAGGGTTTGTTGCCGGAGATAGTTTCATCCATGTCCTGGGGGCCAGAACCATGCACCAACACCACGGCATATTCCGATTTCTGGCCTGCCGCCATGGTCAGCTTGCCGGAAAGGGCCAACTCGCCCTCGCCCACGGTGACATTAGTTTCCGTAAGGCCATGGGGCAATGGCTTATCGGTGGTCTTACTCAGCTGGGACTGATAATGATTAAACCATAGCCCCGTCACCTTGCCATCCTTATCAAATGGCACCTGCATAATAATGCTCTGTACCGAATACGCCAGATAGAGCCTTACGATCTGGGTGCCATCCTGCTCCTCCCTCTCGGTTTTTTCCAGGGTAATGTATTCTCCTGCCGGAGCAGTGGTTGTGTCCCAAGCCGATTTCAATTTATCAGCCGACATTGCCTCTTTCATTTTGTCGTTAAAAAGCGCCACACAGTCATCATACTGACCATTTCTGAGCATATCGGCAAAGCCGGTTGCTAAACGTATATAGTCTATAGTGTTTTCCTCATTCCTTTTTGATGCCCCGCAAGATGCTAGAGATAAGCAGAGCACTGCAGATAACAGTACACTGAGCATTTTTTTCATTTGGATCCTCCGATTATACAATCATAGACTTGCTGCGATAGAGCCGCTGAGTCAGCGTGATACAGCCAACAATCACAACCGCCGCAAGCAGGACATACCACCCACTCAGCCCACTGGTCACAACCTCTGAAACACTGAAATAGGCCAGTGGCGAGAGGAAATTCAGCATCGGCAGCTCAATGTACTGCACAAAGAACATCAGGGAGTAGCTTGCGATAAGCGCCACCATTGCCAGCGTCACGCCGGACCTGTAGGTTTTACCTATAGCGCTGCACAAAAGCCCGATGGCCATTAAAATGCACTGAGTGAAAAACATCCCAACACCCGAGAGCAGCACCTGCCCGGCAATAGATGCGCCACCCGGCATTGGAATCAGCGCCAACAGCGACATAACCACTGCAACAACCCCTACCACAAGGATGTTGATGAATCCGGCATATATTTTCGCCAGTACAATTTCCCAGCGCTTATAAGGCTTGGTGAAAAGGAATTCGGCGGTTCTGTCCCGCTGCTCCTTTGCGATGATTGAAGCACCGGTGTAGATGGCGTGGGTAAATACAATCAGTCCGCACCAATAGTACATAACAATATAGTATCCCATGGTATCGCCCAAATTCACATTGTAGATTCCAAACACAAGCTGTGCAATTTTGGGAATCAGCGACAGTGTGTCGGTGAGCATATCGCTGTAAGGGGCTAAAACGGGATACTCTAAAATACCAAGATAGGCGGTGAGCCCGATAATCAAGCTCCAGATCAGCAGCCCCTTACGGGTGCGCTTTAGTTCTTTTTTGAATATCATTCCCATATGCTCACCTCACGATATCAGGGTTGTGTCTTTTTTGATAAATAAGCCCAATCCGGCAATGGCAAATATAACACAAAGAACCACCATAGCAGTTATATATCCAGCATTGTAGCCACCACCGTCTACAATAACACTGGCACCAAACCAAGAAAAGGGTGTAAAGAATTTGATGATATCTGCGCCAACCTTGCCTGCAAAAGCGGAAAAGATATAAAAGATAAAAACCACACCGCTGGAAAAGAGCAGCGGTGTTCTGATTTTGGGATAAACTGCCCCCACCAGCGCACCAAAGAACACAAAAAACAGCTCCACCCACATAAAGGACAGCGCAATGAGAGAAAAGAGCACAAAATCAAAACCATCCTTTACATTTAGATAACCCGAAGCCATCCCGGTGACAAAATAGCTACCACCGGTAATTAGCGCGGACAGCACCGCCGCCCCAACCTTTGCACAAAAGATATGGCCTCGCTTATAGGGTTTGGTATACAGGAACTCCGCCGAGCGCCCGATTGTCTCCTTGCTAAAGGCTTTGAACCCTAAAAACATTCCGTTAATGCCGGCTGCTATTGCAAAAAATGATGTCAAGAAACCGAATATGCCGATTGGTTGGGTCATTACCTGGGGATTTACGCCAAGCAAATCAAAAACGGGGTTGTTAGCCATTAGGCTAAAATCCAGCGTGTCCGGCGCAAGAAACCCCAGATAAACAGGCAGCATCAGAAAGATGGAAGCAGCGCAGATAACACTCCACCAAAAGGTGTACCGGCGAAGCTGCCGCCATTCGTACCTGAAAATCGCCATTGTAACACCTCCTACTGATAGTAGTGCAAAAAGATTTCTTCTAAGGTGGGCTCCTCCACAAAGGCGTCGGCTACACCCAGCGCAGCAATTTGCTGAAACAGTGCATCCACATCCCCCTTGTACATAAAGGTTGCGGTATCGCCACTTTGCACTAGCTGTGCCACATTGCCACTCTGCCAAAAGCCCGCTGGGATCTCTCCCTTTGCCGTTATAGACACCTTTTTGTAGCCGTTTTCCCGCAGCTCCTTAATCGTTTGCACACCGATGAGTCGTCCGTCCTTTAAAATACCCACCCGCCTGCAAAACTTTTGTACCTCGCTTAAAATATGGGACGAAAAGAAGATGGTGGCGCCCCGCTTGTTTTCCTCTGTAAGGATTTCAAAGAAGGTCTGCTGGACGAGTGGGTCAAGCCCCGCCGTTGGCTCATCCAAGATAATGAGCTTTGGAGAATGGAGCAGCGCTGACACAATGCCTACCTTTTTCTTGTTGCCAAAGGATAAGTCAGCAATCTTGCGGCTCTGGTCGAGATTTAGGCGGTGGCATAGCTCCTCCGTTTTGGCTTTGCAATCTTTTTTATAGAGCTGGGCTGTGTAGGCCAGCAGTTCGCCCACCTTCATGCTATCGTAATAAGCCGCCTCGCTGGGCACATATCCCACATCCCGGGCGATGACATCCGCTTCCTTGATACTATCTTTGCCGAAGATTGAAGCACTGCCGCTGGTGGGTGTAAGGAGAGCCAGCAGTGTGCGGATGGTGGTGGACTTGCCCGCACCGTTGGGGCCGATAAAACCGAAGATTTCCCCCTCCGCAACGGTGAAGCTAATATCCTCAATGCCGCGCTGCTTGCCATAAAACTTATTTAGGTTTTTCGTTTCGATGACGTTCATCGTACACCCTTCCTCTCCAAAATCTCAACATATCCTTTGTCGCCATCCACGCGGATGATGTCGCCATCTTTGATGTACCCGGTTGCGCCTGCCACGCCAACCACCGCAGGCAGACCGTATTCTCTTGCAACAACAGATCCATGTGTCATAACCCCGCCGACTTCCGCCACCAAGCCCTTAATGGTTACAAACACCGGCGTCCAGCTTGGATCGGTAAATGTAGTAACAAGAATATCGCCTTTTTCAATATGTGCAGTATCTAAAGTCAAAACCACTCTCGCTCGCCCCTCGATTACTCCGGATGAGACAGCTATGCCCGCCAAAGCGCCCTTTGGAATGCTCTTCGAGCTGTATTCCCCTGTTATAATCTCACCCTCCGATGTCATGACACGCGGCACAGTTAGCTTTTGGTATGACGCAAATTCTGTCCTTCTCTTTGCTATAACCGCAGCATCTACCCTGCCGCTGCGAACAGCTTCAAGCAGCTCCTCTAAGGAAAGGTAATAAATGTCCTCCGGATCGTGTATGACTCCAAGCTGCACAAGCCGATCTGCTTCTCTCCGCAGCGCCATTTTTATGACCCAATAGTATCGAATCATAATGTATTTGGGATATTCGCGCCACCCGATAAACCCCCGCAACATACTGATTTTTTTGCTGGTTTTCTTGGCTTTGTTCTTGCCGCCGGATAGCTTCTCCAGTCGACTTAAAATATCCTGCTCTTTCTGCTGCGCCTCCCGCAATCCCTGCTGGGTCAACTCTGCACGGGCATTTGGTGGAAAATTTTTAATATTGCTTAAGAGGATGGGGACAAGCAGCGTGGGTTGTTCGATGAAGCGTGGCCGCGTAATGTCAATTTCGCCGGGACAACGCATACCGTATTTTTGAAGATAAGACTGTATTGCCTTGCTGACAACATCGCCACCGGGAAGCTCCTTTAAACCGGCAAAAAAGGTTTCGTTTTTTGCATGGGGTAGGTACTCAATCACTTGAGGATATTTTCTGATGGTGTCCGCCACATCCATTAAATCCAGCCCCATATTGGTTGTGATGTTGTTGCCCACCGACCGTGAGAGCAGATTGGAGGCACCTTTTTCCCCTAGCCATCTTTCAATGTGCTTATCAAGCCAACCCGCCGACAGGGTACCCGCAAATACAGCACCCATGCTTTCCGGGTCATTCATGGATACTCTCAGAGCATCACTAAACTTTTTAAAGCCTGCGGTGAGCAGCTCTTCTCCCGACATGGCTGCAAGCTGCTTCTCCAGCGCTAAAATTGCTGCATCGCTCTTTGAAATAACCCGATCCATAACCGACTTGTCGTTGCTGCCATTTAGTTTGATTACCTGTACAACAAGGGCAAAGGAAAAATAGGAGGCGCTCATCATGCTCATAAAGCCCTTGCCGCTACGGGCTAAAGAATCAGTAAATCCCTTTCGCTTAGCCAACTGCGTAAGCGAACTGCACACAAGGGGGTCAATTGCTCCCATCGCGGCAATCATGGCATTTCGCCATATGGGAATGGATAGGTCCCGGGACAGGTCTAAGAACAACCTGCCGCCAATGGGAACAAAATATTCTGCATCCTGCCCCTTTTTTGGCTTATCCATAAATCCACGCTCAAAAAAGGATATACCAAATGGCTTCATGGCATCGGTCATCATCTGCTGGTGTCCAAAAGACATATAAACGCGATTTTTTCCATCCCCCACATCCGGCAACGGAAACAGCGTGGTGATTGGGCGGGACTGGACTATATAGAGTTCATTACCCTTTAAGCACCACTCAATATCCTGGGGTGCTCTGTAATGTTTTTCGATGTTCTTACCGAGGCTTGCAAGCTTACTAAGCGTGGCAGGCTCAAGCATCCGGTTTTCGCCGGTTATTTTATCATGGCGAATACGCCATGTCGCCGGAGTTTTTCGCCCTGATACCAATGCTTCGCCCAGTCCCTCAACCGCTTCAATAACAGTTGTGAAACGATCGGAGGTTTGCGGATCGGCGGTAAACAGCACCCCAGCAAAGTCGGCGGCTATCATCTGCTGCACAACCACGGCAACCCCACCGATTTCCTCAAGCCCTTGTGTTTTGGCGTATTCCCGCACCCGCTCTGATTGCGAGGAGGCATACACCTCTGCAATTGCGGAGAGGATACTTTCCTTAGATACATCCAAAAGGCTTTCAAACATACCAGCAAAGGAGGCTGCAGCGCCGTCCTCGGCCACCGCAGATGAGCGAACAGCGAAAAGTTCGCTTTCTGTAAAGCCTGCAAGCGCTGATACGATTTCGTTTTTTGCTTGTTCGGTCAAACACCCGTCCTCAAAGGCGGATTGCAAAATTACAAACCCGTCCGGCACAGAAAAACCCGCTTGTTTCATGGAAGCCAGCGACGCACCCTTTCCACCTGTCAATGTACGATCTATGGCTCTCGAATCGTCAAAGGATAGAATGAACATACAAATAGCCTCCTTACAGCTTAAACTCCCAAACAGCCCTGCCTTGCTCTTCAAATAAAACCACACTCACAGGAACACCCTGCATTTGTAACCCAAGCCAAAAATGTGCGGCGCAGGCACCAACGCAAACATCGGGGTGCTCCCACTTGAAATGCTTAAAACCTACAGGCAGCGCAATCTTCACCATCTTACAGTCTGGTGACACAGTAATTTCCCAATGCTGGGTGTTGCCAGCCGAGGGGGCTTTCACTGCAAGCTTCAGCGCCGTGACAAGCTCCGTAGGCAGCTTTTCTTCTGTCATGCCGCCCACAAGCCGCTCGTTTAGAGGCTTGCGCCGGTAGCTCATCATATTTTCGGTGAGACGATCCACAAGTCGCAAACCCTCTCCCTTGAAATACCCAAGCGGTGTGATGCAAACCGCCCGCTTACCCTCCGGCTCGCCCTTGCCGTAGCCAAATTTAGGCATATCGGCTTTTGCTGTTTGGGGAAGATGCGGCATAAGCCGCTCCAGTTCCGGCAGCAGATAATGCCCGAACCAGCAGGTGCCTAATCCCAAGCCTGTGGCATAAAGGATCACAAGCTCACCGATAAAGCCCACCGATGCCACTGAAAGCAAATCGGTATCTGCAAGAAAGGCAATATTGTCCGGCGGGGGTGTGCGCAGGTTGTTGGCCAATGGACGTGTGGGGTCGGCCTTAAAGTACCGCAGCTCAACCGGCTTTACAAAGGGAATGTCTATGCTGTCTGTAAATGCTCTGAGTTTTTTTATATCGCTGTGGCTAAGTGCTTTATCCTGATAGCTGCGCACCGAGCGCCGTGTGTCTATGGCGCTTTGCCAAAATGTTCGTTGCTGTGGATACTCATTCATATGCTTTTGCTCCTTTTGCATAAATCAAAATTCGCATCGCGTTATTCACCGTCTTGCTGCCCATGGTCAGTCTGAACATTATGCGGAAATATCCACTTCTAATAGTCTTAACAAACCGCTCATCGTTTAAATATAGGCTTTTTTCATAGCTCATGCCTAGACGTTCCAGTTCTTTTGGGTTGTCAATTCCCCATTTAATTTGGGCACCGGTGCGGTTCAGCAAGCTGTTGAGTCGCTTTTGGGTAAGCTCTACCGATAGCTTGGAATAGACGTCAAAAATATACACTACACTGCTAAACTTTGTGTTTATAGCTGTAAACAACCGCTCAATTTCTTCTGGCGAAAGATACATAGTCAGCCCCTCGGCAATGACAAGTACCGGCTCGCCACCATACTCCACACCGTCCAGCCAACGGAAGTCGTTTACCGATGAAGCAATAAAGCGATACCGTTGATCTTCCACGCAAAATTGTCGCTTTAAGTCCATTACCTCTGGGTAGTCAAGGTCGTACCATAGACTGTTGGCTTTCTCGATGCGCTGGGCGCGAAAGTCCAGCCCACAGCCCAGATGCAGTACCCGTGCACTGGGATTTCGTCTGAGGAAATCAGTGGCGAAGTCGTCGATTATAGCGCTGCGAAGTGCCATAAACACCTGCGTTTTTTTATTTACAGCTAGTTTTTTAAAGTCATAGTCAAGAAGTTGTAGAACTTGCTCTGCTTTTTTGTCTGTAATAATCTGCCCGCTTTCGCTCATTAGTGCCTTGGAATAGAGGGTAATGAGCAGAGTCTCCATTTCCTTTTTCAGCATAATTTTTACCATGGATCATCCCTCATTCTTTTTGTGCTTTAAGAGCCTCACTCATAGGTATGCCTCCGATTTTGCGCATACACAGCTTTTTAGAAAGCTCGAACGCACCCACAATCAGCACCAGCCCAAGCAATATAAAATACCATTCCAACCGGACTTCTATGGTTAAGTTCAACAGCCCGAAGATAAAGGTGAGTGCTGTGCCAATGGAGTAATACGAAATTGGCACGCCTATTGCATACCCCACAAGCACCAGCCAACGTGAGCTGTTTGTCATAAGTGCGCCTACCTCGCCTTTTTTGTAGCCGAACACCTTCATCAGCGCAATGCCTCCCTTTTGCTCGTCAATGCTCACAGCGGCGAGGATATAGAGGATAATCATAGCGATGATAGCTGCCACAACCGCGATGCCATACAAAATCGTGTTCATCAGCAACATAAAGTCAGCAAGGCTATCGGTAAGGCTTTCGGGTGTAGTGAGCTTATAGACCAGTGCCGGATCAATGTCAATAGGAACATCGGACATGATGGCGTTGTATGCGCCCTTTTCCCAGCCCAAGAGCGCATCAAAGTGCTCCAGCGACACAAAGATGTAATCCCCAAGGCCAGTGTCGGCTAGGTCTGTGATGACCAGCGACAGCTCCCGGTCAGAGATAATGTCGGCAAAGCAGATGGTATCACCAGGCTTTAGCCCATATTTGGCGGCCATTGTTTTGGTTATGACGGCTTTGTTGTCGTCAAGTGGGATTGGATTGCCGCTTTTGTCAAACAGCGAAACTATTCTCCCGCCCGGCACCGAGCCAATAATTTCAAACCGCTGCTCTGGGTTAAAGTCCGGCACAAATTTGCGCCCGGCAATAGGCTCTCCGCCTGGGGGGGGCTGTATGGTCTGCGGGACGTGCAGTGCGTATTCGTAGCTGTAATTCAGGGTAGCCTTGGTTCCCTCACCGCTTACAAGATAATCCATAGAGCTTTTGGTGATGAGGCCAAACATAAGTAGTGCAGTTGCTGCAAAAACACCCACCAGCATCAGCGCAAGCCGGGGCAATGAACGCAGCTGCTCACGGATGGAAAACCGGCTTCTAAAGTCAAGCCCCCGCAGTTTTAAACGCTTTTCCAGCAGGTTGGGCTTATTGGATTTCAGCTCGCCCCGCATAAGCGCCACCGGCGAAGCCGCCAGTGCCTTTCGCAGCGCAAAGTATACACCTGCGCAGAGAATGGCGGTGGTCAGTGCTGTGCCCAACAAGATATACAACGGATTAAAGGTCAACGCCTGAATGGGCATGGGGAAAAAGGTGAGCATCAGGTTGAGAAACGGCACAAAGACTGCCATGCCTAGGATGCCGCCCAGCACACCACCCAATGTACCCAGCCATAGGGGGTAGCTCAGGTAATGGCGCATAATTTCACTTTTACGGTAGCCGGAAGCATAAAGTATACCAATGACGCCGGACTGGCTCTTTACCATTCTGCCCAGAACCGCCGCTGCCAGTGCCGCCGAAAGCAGCATCAAAAAGGGTGGCAGTATCCATGAATAGACGGTGATCATCTGCACCTCGACATCGGGCATATTGGTTTTCATGTCGTATTTGGCATAGTTCCATGAGATAAGCTCCGCCCCCTGCTCATTTAAATAGGCTTTGAGCGGCTTAGCCTGTGTGTAAATATCTTTTTGTGGTGTGTTGTACTTCACCGAGTAAAGTAGCTCGCCGGTTGTGAGGTCGGCTTGGTTCATTACAGCAACGCCAAAGGTGTTAAAGTCGTTGACCAGATCGCCCGGCTTTTTCAGCACATAGGCGTAGTTTGGCAGACAAACCATACCCGAAATGGAGTACTCTCTGCCATCAATGGCTATGCTGCTGCCGATTGTGTAGCCGTTTGCCTTTGCAAACTGTGGGTCAAGGGCGATTTCCCCTGGATTTGGCAGCTTGCCTTCAATAATGGCGGGTATGTTGACCTTTTGGTTTGGCGTAAACAGCCGGATAGTTTTACCATCATAGTCGTAATCGCGTGTCAGCGCAGCTTCCAGTTTAACGCCAAACTGGTTTTCAATACTGCTTATGTTTGCAATTTCCCGGCGGGAAGCAAACTCAATATCACCCATTGCATAATCGGTAAAATAGGCATCCTTGTTGCTAGAAAGGTTGGTTGCCGCTAGCATGAAAAACACAAACAGAAAGCTTGACAGCAACACCATATAAAAGATACCCAGGTAAGTTCCTTTGTTATCCTTTACAACACGTGCCACAGCTTTGTTTAGCTTCATCACCACTCAACCCTCCTTGCCGGGGCGGGGTCTTTGTTTATGGTTACATCCACCACCTGGCCGCTGCGGAATTTATAAACCCGATGAGCCATTGCTGAAATAGACGCATTGTGGGTAATCGTAACTACCGTTGTGCCAAATTTTTTACTGATTTCTTGCACAAGGGAGAGCACCTCAATAGCACTGTCATAATCCAAGGCGCCGGTGATTTCGTCGCACAAAAGCAGCTCAGGGTTTTTAACAATCGCCCGGGCAATGGCCACTCGTTGCTGCTCGCCACCAGAAAGCTCACGGGGAAAGCGGTCTTTCTTCTCCAAAAGTCCAACAGCAGAAAGCACCTCCCTCACTTTAAGGGGCGATGCACTGATGTTTTCCACCACCTCGATATTTTCGGCAACCGTCAGATGAGGGACAAGGTTGTAGCTTTGAAAAATAAAGCCCACCTTACTGCGGCGGTACTCGGTAAGAGCGTTGTCGTCAAGAGCTGCGATGTTCTCTCCGCCTACTCTTATAGTACCGCTATCCGCCTGGTCGATGCCGCCCAAAATGTTCATCAGCGTGGATTTTCCGCTACCGGAGGGGCCCAAAATCACACCGATTTCGCCTTTGTCAAGCTCAAAAAAGGCATCCTTCAGTGCGATGGTTTTTACCTCTCCGCCATAGCTTTTGCAAAGCTTATTGATGGATATATACATGGTTCTTCCTCCGTTTCTTACTTTAAATTACAAACTCATCTTTATAAAAATGCCGCTTCATAAGGTCAAGACATTTATTAAAATCCGCTATCATAGTATCAAAGTCGGTGTCCTGTCGCATAGCAGCGCTGGACATATACCCTTCTGAATAGTATGTCAAGATTTTCATCACAAGCTCGGGGTCAACATCCTCCTTAAATTTTTTTGCGTCCATGTTTTCAAAAACAAACGCTGAGCCAAAGGCTTCCCCCTCTGAGAAAACTCGCTTTATATCGTCGGCAACCTCTTTATCGGTTTCATAATACATGCCTGTTAAAAACGAGAGGATTCCCGGAAACTTTTTCAGTGCCGACATTTTAATTTCAGAGGCCAAACGAATTTTATCAAAAAAGTCGGTGACCGATTTGTCAAAACGGTTATCAATTTCAGCTTTGAGGGTATTTCCCGCAAATTCTATTAGATATAGGTACAAAGCTTTCTTACTACCAAAGTAATAAAAAACCATAGCCTTAGAGATACCGGATGCCTCAGCTATATCAGCTACTGAAGCCTTTTTATAACCCACAGCTCCAAACAAGCTCATAGCCGCATCTATAATGACATTTTGTTTATCTGATGGCAGACTCAAAAACCGTTCCATTGTCATCACCTCGTATTTTAATTAACCGAATCGGTTTAATACTATCATACCACCTTAAACCGATTCGGTCAACACTTTCGCACAATAAGTTTGTAAATAAACTATGAAATCAAAACATTACCTATTGACACACTATCTACTTAGTGTTACGATATACTGGTAGTATGTATTACAGATTATCAGTACTGCAGAATAGCAATT
>CAYNCW010000046.1:0-11812 GCA_964395635.1 uncultured Oscillospiraceae bacterium | reverse complement strand
GAAATAAGCGAAACATTGTGGTATCTACAAATGCCCTGAATATTGCTATGGCGCTTATTGAAGCTGTCGATATAGAACTCGTATTGATAGGTGGCAATATCCGGCACAAGATGATGTCCTGCGTTGGCAGCCTGACTGAAAAAGCCATTGCCGAGCTTTGTTTTGATAAAGCGTTTATGGGAACAAACAGCATTACAATTGAGGAGGGAATTACTACACCAAATTTAGATGAAGCCCATGCAAAGCAGCAAATGATAAACAACTCCAAGCAAACAATACTATTATGCGATCATACCAAGTTCGGAAAAACAACCATGGCTAGGGTAGCACGAGTTAACCAGTTTAGCGCAATTATAAGCGATTGGCAGCTATCAGAGGAAATGGTTATTCGTATGCAGCAAGAATCAGTGAATCTTATTGTAGCAGCTAAAATATAATACGTCGTGGACAGTGCCATAGCAAAACAAGCCACCCCATCGGTTTTATCCAATGGGGTGGCTATTATAATAGGGACTTAAACCGCCCTGCTTACTTCTTCAAGTTGTAGAAAGAAGCATCTCCGCCGTAAACAGCGCAATCACCCAGCTGGCTTTCAATCTTCAGCAAGCGGTTGTACTTGGCAATACGGTCGGTGCGGCTCATGGAACCGGTTTTGATCTGGCCTGCATTGGTGGCAACCGCGATATCTGCGATGGTTACATCTTCGGTTTCACCGGAACGGTGGGAAACAACAGCTGTGTATCCAGCACGTTTTGCCATCTCAATAGCTTCAAAGGTTTCAGTCAGGGTACCGATCTGATTTACCTTAATGAGGATGGAGTTGCAAACGCCAATTTCAATACCTTTTTTCAGGCGCTTGGTGTTGGTAACAAAGAAGTCGTCACCAACCAACTGAACCGATTTGCCCAAACGCTCGGTGAGGGGCTTGTAGCCTTCCCAGTCATTTTCATCCAGGCCGTCTTCGATGGAAACAATGGGGAACTCTTTGCAGAAGCTCTCGTAAAGGTCGATCATTTCGGAAGCGGTGAGAGAACGGTTTTCTCCAGCCAGGTCGTACTTCTTGGTTTCTTTGTTGTAGAATTCACTGGATGCAACGTCCATAGCGATCTTCACATCGTCGCCGGGTTTGTAGCCAGCAAGTTTGATGGCTTCCATGATAACTTCCAAAGCTTCACGGTTGGAGGAGAGGTTGGGGGCAAATCCGCCTTCATCACCAACAGAGGTGTTATGGCCTTTATCATGCAGAACCTTTTTCAGTGCATGAAACACTTCGGCGCCCATGCGGATTGCTTCTTTAAAAGAAGCAGCGCCAACAGGCATAATCATAAACTCTTGGAAATCCACAGAGTTGTCGGCATGAGATCCGCCGTTGAGAATATTCATCATAGGAGTGGGGAGCTGTTTTGCATTAAATCCACCCAGGTACTGATACAGGGGAAGTCCATGATAATCTGCTGCTGCATGAGCAACTGCCATGGAAACACCCAAAATAGCATTTGCACCCAGCTTGGATTTGTTTTCAGTACCATCCAGCTCAATCATCATTTTATCAATAGCAAGCTGGTCGGTTACGTTGAATTTGCCCACCAGAGCGGGGGCAATTACATCGGTAACATTGGCAACGGCTTTGAGAACACCCTTGCCCAAATAACGGTTTTTGTCTCCATCACGCAGCTCAACAGCTTCGTATTCACCTGTGGATGCGCCGGAGGGAACCATAGCCCGACCATAAGCGCCGGATTCGGTATACACCTCTACCTCAATAGTAGGATTACCCCGGGAGTCCAATACCTCAATTGCCTGGATTTGTTGAATTCTTGGCATAACTCAGTCACTCCTTCATTTTAAATGAGTCCGTCTGTTCCAGTATTGACAGATTACCAAGAAATTATAGCACGAACTGCGCATGTTTTCCAGCACATTGTGAATGAATTCGCCAGCTGGCCCAAAAAACCAGCGCATTGGCAAACAGTTTGGGAAATTGTTATAGAATTTTATCTCTTTTGCGCGAAAGTATATTTATCAACTCTCAAACCATTCCACTTACCAATGGAACCACCTTTGTTTGTGTTGATTTTTAAGGTGTTCCCCTGTATAATGAAACATTATAGATAAACAAGGGGAATCGTTTTGGAAAATACCAGGCAATGGGAAAAAATGCAGCGATATGTCCAGCTTATAACGCGCCACAATGAGGAAGTGCAGCTGAAAACAGGCAAAAGGCCTGTTGCCCATATTCGGACATTTGGCTGCCAACAAAATGTTTCGGACAGCGAAAAGATCTCAGGAATGCTGGGAGAGATGGGCTATACCTTTACCCAGGATCCGGAAGAAGCATCCCTAATTTTATATAATACCTGTGCAGTACGAGAGAATGCCGAGGATAGAATATTTGGCAACACAGGTGCGCTAAAGCATGTCAAGCGGAGAAATCCACATTTAATTGTAGGTCTATGTGGCTGTATGATGCAGCAGCCTCACATTGCAAACAAAATTAAAACCAGCTACCCCCATGTGGATATTTGCTTTGGTCCCCACGCCCTGCCGGAGTTTCCCAGACTGCTGTGGGAAGCCATAGACGGCAAAGGGCGGGTTTTTGCGTTGGAGGATCAGGGAGTAGATGTAGTCGAGGGTCTTCCGGTGCGCCGCGATGGGGATATTAAAGCATGGATTCCGATTATGTATGGCTGCGACAACTTCTGCACCTACTGTGTGGTGCCCTTTGTGCGGGGGAGAGAGCGCAGCAGAGAGCCGGAGCTCATTATTAATGAGGTGCGGGAGCTTGTACAACAGGGGTACCGGGAATTTACCCTACTGGGCCAGAATGTCAACTCCTATGGCAAAACACTGGAGCAACCCATTACCTTTGCAGCACTGCTGCAACAACTGTGTGAAATACCGGGAGAGTTCCGCATCCGGTTTATGACCTCTCACCCTAAGGACTGCACCAAAGAGCTGATTGACACTATTGCCAAAAACCCCAAACTGTGCAGCCATATCCACTTACCGGTGCAAAGCGGTTCTGACAGGGTTTTGTCTGCCATGAACCGACGATATACTGCGGATCAGTACCTTTCCCTTATTGACTACGCCAAGCAAACGATACCTGGTGTAACCTTTACCAGCGATATTATTGTAGGCTTCCCCGGCGAAACCAGGGAGGACTTTGTACAAACTCTGGATCTGGTGCGAAAGGTTGGCTACCAAAGTCTATTCACCTTTATTTATTCCAAACGGGTGGGGACTAAGGCCGCCGAGATGGAGGACCCGGTATCCAAAGAGGAAAAGCATCACTGGTTCCAGGAACTTCTAGACCTACAAGAAGAGATAGGCGGCGCCCAATACAACAGTTTTGTGGGACAAACTATACAGGTATTGGCGGAAGGGCCGGGTAAAAAAGAGGGGACATTAACCGGTCGTAGCGAAGGGGGTATTATTGTAGAATTTACCGGCTCCCAGCACTGCGTGGGCAAATTTGTGGATGTAAAAATCGACAAGTCCATGGGATGGGCACTGTACGGAATAGCTCTGTAAGCGGATATATACCGTATACTGTATATACCGAATATAAAAATGCATATGCATGCATACAATAAACATTTCCTGTAAGTAGACATCCTACATCTGCTTATAGGTGTGAATATAAGTTTGGAGGAATATCAATGGACGCAATTCAAGCAGCCAGAGAGTTGGGAAAGGCTATTCAGGCAGATGAGCGCTATATCGCAATAGCCAAGGCTTCCCAGAAAACCCAGGCAGACCAAGGTTTGCAGGATATGATAGCCAGCTTTAACAAAACCCGTGCCGACCTAAACGCAGAGCTTCAAAAGGAAGAAAAGGATACAATACAGATCCGAGAGTTGGATAGTCAGTTGAAGTCACAATACCAAACCATCTTGACTAATGAAAATATGAAGGAACTCAACGATGTCAAAGGAGACTTTGAACAGATGATTGCCTTTATCAACCAGATTGTTTCCGGCAGCGCCCAAGGACAGGATCCGGACACCATTCAGTTCCAGGAATCCTGTAGCGGCAGCTGTGGCAGCTGCAGTGGATGCAACTAAACAAAAACACAGTACACTTAGCCCAAGGAGGAAAATACATGGACCGGCAGATCCCTAAAAATAAACTTACCCCCATGATGCAGCAGTATTTTCATGTCAAGGACAAACACAAGGATCACATCGTGTTTTTCCGCCTGGGCGACTTTTATGAAATGTTTTTTGAAGATGCCGAAATGGTATCCCAAGAATTGGGGCTTACCCTTACCGGTAGAGACTGCGGCCTTTTGGAGCGGGCGCCTATGTGCGGTATACCTTATCACGCCTGCGAAACCTATATAGCCAAGCTGATTCGCCGTGGGCACAAGGTGGCCATCTGCGAACAGGTGGAGGATCCTGCCTTTGCCAAAGGGGTAGTCTCCCGGGAGGTGGTACGGGTGATTACCCCTGGCACCCTTGTGGAGAGCAACCTGCTAGACGAGGATGCAAACAACTATCTCTGCAGTATCTATTATAAGGATGCCGGATACGGATTGGTGTTTGCGGATATTTCCACAGGCGAAGCCAACCTGATTGAACTGGGTCAAGACGACGATTTGGCGCTAACCAATGAGCTATCCCGATATAGCCCCAGAGAGGTTATCTTTAATTCGGATTTTTTGGAAAAGCGCCAAATCGCTCGCTTTTTGCGGGATAAACTCAGCTGCACTGCCGATTTAATTGATGACGAGGCCTTTGAATCAGAGTTGGCCAAACAGGCGGTTCTTAGCCATTTTGCAAAGGATAGCTTGGAGGAGCTGGGATTGGATTCACGTCCTCGGTGTGTGGCTGCCATCAGCGGACTACTACAGTATCTCGGCGAAACCCAAAAGGTTGGTGTTGAGCGGCTCATATCTCTAAACCTGCTGGAAGAAACAAAGTATGTGCGGTTGGATCTTACTGCCAGGGCAAACCTGGAGATTTTGGAAACTGCCCGCACCAAAGATCGAACCGGTAGCTTATTGGGTGTGCTGGACAAAACCCAAACACCAATGGGCAAACGGCTTATAAAATCTGTTCTGGTTCAGCCACTGG
The DNA here is from genome assembly GCA_964395635.1 of uncultured Oscillospiraceae bacterium. Lineage (GTDB taxonomy): Bacteria > Bacillota > Clostridia > Oscillospirales > Ruminococcaceae > WRAV01. Next base: position 6,734 of record CAYNCW010000046.1, on the reverse strand, counting down.
TTAATCCGCTGGAGATTGATAAGCGACTGAATGCGGTGGAAGAACTCTACAACAATGAACCCAATTGCCGCAATATTATCGCAGAACTTAGCGGTATTCACGATCTAGAAAGACTCATTACCCGTGTGGTGTACGGAAATGCTACCCCCCGAGAATTTAAAACCCTGCAGTCAACCATGGCCAAGTTACCCGCATTAATAGCGCATTTAGATAGTGTAAAGTCCATTAACTTGACAACTATTTCTAAAGAAATCGACCCCTTGCCCGATCTGGCTTCCCTGCTGGAAGCCTCTATTTTGGAGGAACCACCCAACACAGTAAAGGAAGGCGGGGTCATCAGCCCCGGCTTTAACCCTGAACTGGATAGACTTTTGGAGCTGATGAACAATTCCAGAACCTATCTTGCAGATTTGGAAACCAAAGAAAAGGAAAAGACTGGTATCAAGAACTTGAAGATTGGGTTCAATAAGGTGTTTGGATATTACTTCGAGGTTACCAAATCATATCAGCACCTTGTGCCGGAATATTATATACGAAAGCAAACCCTCGCAGGCTGCGAGCGGTATATTATACAAGAACTCAAAACCCTGGAAGAAGATATTCTCTCTGCCCAGGAAAAAGCAGTGGCGCTGGAACAAAAGCTGTTTGACCAGGTGCGCACCCAAGTAGCACGTCAGCTTCACCGGATACAGCGCACGGCAACAGCGGTTTCCTGGCTGGATATATACTGCTGCTTTGCCCGCGTGGCTTTGGAAAACCGCTATGTGCGACCGGTTGTGAACACTGGGGACACTATGTCTATAATACAAGGGCGCCATCCGGTGGTGGAACAGATGCTGGGCGGCAGTTTACCCTTTGTGCCCAATGATACACTTCTGGACACCAAAGACAACCAAATCGCTGTGATAACCGGCCCCAATATGGCGGGTAAATCTACCTTTATGAGACAAACTGCCCTGATTGTACTTATGGCGCAAATTGGCTGTTTTGTGCCAGCCAAATCTGCGGTGATTGGTGTGGTGGATGGTATTTATACCCGTATCGGTGCTGCAGACGATCTTTCCGCCGGTCAATCCACCTTTATGATGGAGATGGTGGAGGTGGCTCAGATTTTGCAGGGGGCTACCCGCCGTAGCCTGTTGATACTGGATGAAATTGGCAGAGGAACCTCTACATACGACGGTATGAGTATTGCCCGTGCTGTTATCGAATATATTGCCGACCCCAAAAAGCTAGGGGCAAAAACCATGTTTGCAACCCATTACCACGAGCTGACGGTAATGGAAGAGGAAACCCGATGCGTAAAGAACTACAACATTGCCTGTAAAAAACGGGGAGACGACATTACCTTTTTGCGCAAAATTGTTCCCGGCGGCGCCGACGATAGCTATGGTATCGAGGTTTCAAAACTGGCCGGAATCCCAGACTGGATTATCAAACGGGCGCACCATATCTTGGAGGATCTGGAAAACGCTCAAGCTGTGCGCCCTGTAGCAAAAACACGGCCATCCAAACCTGTGGCGGAGGAAGAGGAGTTTCAAATATCCTTCGATTATAGCAAAGCAAGTGGGGTGGAGGAGATGCTCCGTAAGGTGGATCTCAACACCCTTACACCAATTGAAGCACTGAATATATTGTATCAGCTCAAAGAAAAGGTAGACTCTTAACTAGTAGCCTATCAATATCCCTACTTTAGAAAGTCGGTGAACAATGGCGGTCATTCATATACTGGATAAAGCGGTGGCGGAGTTGATTGCTGCCGGTGAGGTAGTGGAGCGCCCTGCCTCCATTGTAAAAGAACTGGTGGAAAATGCGGTGGACGCCGGTGCGGATTCCATTACAGTGGAGATTGAAGACGGCGGTATCAGCCTTATTCGGGTTATCGACAACGGCTGTGGTATTCCTCCAGAAGAAATGCCAAAGGCATTTCTTCGTCATGCTACCAGCAAACTGAAACAGGCCGAGGATTTGGACAGCATCCTCACCCTAGGTTTTCGGGGAGAAGCGCTTGCTTCCATCGCCGCCATGTGCAAAGTAGAGCTGATTTCCAAGCCGCCAGAGGCTTTAGAGGGTGCCTGCTGCTATGCCCAGGGAGGCGTGATTGACCCTGTACAACCTGCAGGCTGCCCTGATGGCACCAGCATTACAGTGCGAGACGTTTTTTTCAACACCCCTGCTCGTATGAAATTTTTAAAGAAAAACACCTCCGAAGCCGGAGCTGTTGCTCAAGTGGTGGATAAATGCGCTTTGGCCCATCCTGAAATTGCTTTTCGTTTTCGCAGAGATGGCAAGATAACCCTGCAAACCTCGGGAAACGGAGACCTACAGGCAGTGATCTACGCTATCTACGGCAAGGACTTGGCAGAAAAAATGATACCGGTGGAGTACACTGGTGAAACCGGTATACGGGTATCCGGCTGTATCTCCCGACCGGAGGAGGCCAAGCCCAGCCGCACCTACCAGACCTTTTATATAAACTCCCGGTATGTGCGCACCCGCACTGCTATGGCGGCTCTGGAGCAGGCTTATAAAGACAAACTGCCCTCTGGAAGATTCCCAGCCTGCGTATTGGATATCCACCTGGATGCCTCAAGTGTGGATGTAAATGTTCATCCCGCCAAAATAGAGGTGCGATTTGCCGACGAGAAACCTGTATTTAATGCGGTATACTTTGCTGTAAAATCCGCACTGGCCAAAATAGAGCAGCCCTTTACCGCTACGGTTAAAGCAAAACCAATCTTACCAACTCCGGTGCAGAAGCAAACCTTGGATCAGCTCAGCTATCCCTTATCCCAAGCCAGCCATAAGCCACCCCCAATAGCGCCTGCTGATACCATACCACACAAAATGACCTCCCAGGAATTTAGGGTGCTATTTGCCCAGGAGACAGACGAAAAGCCTAGCTTTTCCGCCCCTATATCCTTTCATGCCTCCCGTACCCTAGCAAAACCGGACATCTTTGTGGAGGATTTAGAGGATTTTGGCAGAGTTCCACCTTCTCCAACCAAATCCGCCAAAATCCAACCCACATCGGAGGATATACTGGCTATAGACCATGCAGCAACTTGTGGAAAATCCCACACTGCTATATTGTCTGAGCCAGAAGATGACGAGATCCAGCTGGCAGAAAATCCTGCAGAACCCAAAGCAAATTACCGCCTAATAGGGGAGTTGTTTGGCACCTATATCCTTTTGGAAACCGAGGGGGCTTTTGTCCTGGTGGACAAGCACGCTGCCCATGAACGTATCCTTTACGAGCAGCTCAAAGATAACCTTACCTATGGTAACCGGCAAGTGCTGCTATCCTCTCAGACGATCACCCTGCCCCGGGAGGAATATGTAGCCGTTATTGAAAACCTAGATGCACTGCAGTCTATGGGCTTTCTGGTGGAAGACTTTGGCGGAGGCACCGTTATTGTCCGGGAGACTCCTATTGAGCTTGGGCAGCAGGACATTGTTTATGTGTTGTCTGAGATAGCCGACAAGCTTAGGCGTGGCCTACGGGATGTAACCCCCAAAGTGTTGGACAGGCTGTACTACTCCATTGCCTGTCGCAGTGCAGTTAAGGCAAGGGACAAAAACACCGCTCCTGAACTGATACGGATTGTGGAGCTGTTGCAGCAAAACCCCCAGATTACCCACTGTCCACATGGCCGTCCTGTGTGGGCGCGGATGACAAGGCGGGAGATTGAAAAGCTATTCGGAAGGCAGTGATGTCTTGGTACCAATATTAGATAAGATACCATTGTTGGTCATCTGTGGCCCCACCGCTTCGGGCAAAACCGCTCTGGCTGTACAGCTGGCAAAACAGCTGTCCGGCGAGGTGGTTACTGCGGATTCTATGCAGATATATCGCGGTATGGATATAGGAACAGCAAAGCCAAACACAGTCGAGATGGAAGGAATACCTCACCATCTTTTGGATATTGTAAACCCCTGCCAGGAGTTTTCGCTTGTGCAGTACCTGGCACTGGCCAAACAAACGGTGGAGGATATCCACAACCGTGGCAAGCTGCCCATTCTTGCCGGTGGCACCGGCCTGTATATCCACTCTCTGGTAGACAATATACAGTTTGCAGAAATACCCACAAATCCCCAACTGCGCTCTCAGTTGGAGGGGCAGGCCAAAGAAAAGGGGGCGCAGTACCTATGGCAACAGCTTGAGGAGTGTGATCCACTCTCTGCCCAAAAGCTGCACCCCAACAATTTGGGGCGGGTTATCCGTGCTTTGGAGGTTTACCGCCTAACAGGCACCACCATGACCCAGCTGCAGCACCAATCCCGCCAAGCGCAAAGCCCCTATCAGCTCTGTATGATAGCGTTGGGGTTTCAAAACCGAGAGACCTTATATAACCGCATTGATACACGTGTCCAAACTATGATGGATCAGGGGCTGCTGTCCGAAGCAAAAAGGGTCTGGGAAAACGGTGTATCCAAAACTGCCTACCAGGCAATCGGATACAAAGAGCTTTTTGACTACTTTGCGGGAGAAAGCACACTGGATGAGGCGGTAGAGCTAATCAAGCGCAGATCCCGCAATTATGCGAAACGTCAGCTAACCTGGCTACGGCGGGATACTCGCATTCACTGGCTGTATTGGGAGCAGTATGCTGAATTTACAGATTTGTTAGAAAGTGCGGTACAGCTCACTCAAAATACACTGTATGCTGATTAGGTGAATAAACTGGGGGAACAACTATGAACTTGCAAGATTCTTTTCTCAATCAAGCTCGTCTACAAAAGATACCACTGAATATTTATTTGGTAAATGGATTTCAGATTAAAGGAGTGGTCACCGGATTTGATTCCTTTATCATTATGCTGGATGCACCTGGAAAGCAAAGTATGATTTACAAGCACGCTATCTCTACCATCACTCCGCTAAAGCCCATACAGCTTTTCAAAAACGAATCCGCTGAGGCCCAATCTGTAACCCGGTCAGATGTGGAATCTGACATAGAGATTATACCGGCACAAGAGGATACCTATGACCAGAATCAGTGAGCGCATTATTGCAGCTCTTCTGGTATTGTTTTTGCTTGCTTATGTGGTGTACCAAGCCTTTCGGTACTATTACAACCCTTTGCAGGTGGAGGCTGTTTTCTCCTATACGGTATACCACACCATTGAGTCCATCGGCGCTGTTATACGGGATGAAGTGGTAATCGACAGCGGTGTTCGTGGCTTGCAAAATTTTGTATCAGAAGACGGAGAACGGGTAGCCATAGGCCAGACAGTGGTGGAGTTTTACGACAGCGATGTGTCCGACCGTCAGGTAAAGCGTATGCGGGAGCTTAAACAGGAAATTGAGATGCTCACCGAAGCCCAAAATCCGGCCATCAGCAATTACTCCAATGTAGAGGGGCTGGGGCGGGATATTCGCGGACAACTGGGCCAACTTGCCAGAATGGCCAGCACCGGCCGGTACGCCGACGCTGCATCGGTGCGCAGTTCGGTAACATCACTTCTCAACAAGCGGCAGGTAGCCACCGACAAAGAGCACGATTATCAGCAGCGCATTCAAACGCTACAGTCCGAATACAACCAGCTGGACTCTATTTCCGGCACAGCCAGCCTGGATCAGGTGGCCGCCCCGGTTTCAGGATATTTTGTCAAAGAGGTAGACGGGCTGGAAGATCGCCTGTATCCCGAGTTTATCGGTGAACTAGATGTAGCCGGTTACCGTGAGCTGGTGGAAACCGCTGCATCAGCCCAATCGGTTCCTGGCAAGGTGGGCAAAATTGTAACCAACGAGAATTGGTACTATATTGCCATGGTTCCTAAATATGACATTCAGTGGGTAAAAAGCGGGCAGACAGTACAAATTAAATTTGATATTATCGATGACACTGTCCCTGGAACGGTTGAGGAAATTCACCAGGAAAACCAGGATGAATACGCAGCCCTGATTATCCGTTGCAACTACATAACCGGAGAACTACTCTCCCTGCGTGCTGCCAACGCCCGGATAAGCTTTGAACAGTACAGTGGGCTAAGAATCAACTCCGCCAATATCCGCACACCCCAAGATGTTCCCGGGGTTTATGTGCTCAGCAAGAATACTGTGCGCTTCAAAACACTGGACATTATCTATGAAGAGCCGGGGTTTGTTATCTCCCGCCCCAGCAACGACCCTGCAGATACCGACACAGTAAAGCTGTTTGATCAGGTGATTACCAAAGGAAAGGATTTATACGATGGAAAGGTCATCGAGTAGTATAGTGGAAAACCTAAAACGCATTCAGGCGGAAATTCAGGAAACTGCCATACAATGCGGCCGAAATCCAGCGGATATACAGCTGATGGCGGTGACCAAAACAGTACCTGCCCAGCTAGTAAATCTGGCAATTGACCAAGGAATCACCCTATTGGGGGAAAATCGGGCGCAAGAACTCACCGAAAAGTATCCCCTCTACCAAAAGGACAAGGTGGATATCCACTTTATCGGCCACCTACAAACCAACAAGGTTAAGGCAGTGGTGGGGAAGGTAAGTATGATACAATCGGTGGATTCCCTGAAGCTTGCTCAAGAAATCAGCAAACATTCCCATAGGCACAGTATCACCACCGGCCTGCTGCTGGAAATTAATATTGGTGGAGAACAATCAAAAAACGGTATACTGCCAGAACAGGCGGAAGAACTGGAAGGACATATTGCGCTTTTGCCCAATGTTAAGCTTAAGGTGATAATGACAATTCCTCCAATTTGCTAAAAAAAAGAGGTAATTGAGTGG
>CAYNCW010000045.1:0-11812 GCA_964395635.1 uncultured Oscillospiraceae bacterium | reverse complement strand
AGTCAGCTAAAATCAAGCCTTGTTCCTAAACATCTATTCGCAATAGGCATGTAATTGTAGTATACCAATCAATATCATCTATACTATGTAAGGATTCAGGAATTATGTTGAAACTGCCGGATGGTGTTTTGTATTGTATGCAAACCCTTTGGGATAAAGGGTTTGCAGCACATATTGTTGGTGGTTGTGTCCGGGATAGCCTGCTGGACAAACAACCGGTGGATTGGGACCTGTGCACTGCTGCATTACCCCAGCAGATCATAGACGCTTTTCCAAACAACAAGGTTATTCCCACAGGGATTGCCCACGGAACGGTTACAGTATTGGTGGAAGATACCCCTATCGAGATTACCACCTACCGTTGGGACGGAGAGTATACCGACCACCGTCATCCGGATGTGGTAACCTTTACTTCCAACTTAAAAGAGGATCTAGCCCGCCGGGATTTTACAGTGAATGCTATGGCTTGGCATCCCAAAACCGGGATAACCGATCCCTTTGGCGGACAAGCCGATATTGAGAACAGGATCCTTCGCTGTGTGGGAGATCCACAAAAGCGGTTTGACGAGGATGCTCTGCGCATACTCCGGCTGTTTCGATTTGCCGCACAACTGGACTTTGCCATAGAACATAGCACCCTAGCCGCTGCGGGAGAGTGTAAAGGGAACCTACAGTTTGTGTCTGCCGAGCGTATAGCCTCTGAGCTTAAGCGGTTGCTTGTTTGTCCCAAACCTGGCACTGTCCTTAAGCAGATGGTGCAACAGGGTGTGCTGCAGCAGATTGTGCCGGAGTTTGCGGCCTGTGTAGGGTTTGACCAGCACACACCCTATCACAACCGAACAGTGGATATACACACCTTTGACGCCATAGATGTATCACCGCCACACCCCCTTGTGCGGCTGGCGCTGCTGCTCCATGATGTTGCAAAGCCGGCTTGCTGCCGCATAGACCAAAATGGTGCAGGCCATTTTGCAGGCCATGATGCTATGGGTGCCAAACTAGCAGAAAAAATCCTACAGCGGCTGCGTATGGATACCCAAACCATCCAGTTGGTTACACAGCTGATAGCCCTACACGACTGCACAGTGCGAGCGGAGCATATTTGGGTGAAAAAACAGTTGGCCAAGTTGGGAGAACAGCCTTTACGACTTCTTTTAGAGGTGAAAATTGCAGATAATTTGGCAAAGGAGCCTTCTAGAAGCAAAAAGCGATTAAACACTCTGAAAAATGTTCAACCTCTCATAGACGAGATTGTTGCACAAAATCCCTGCCTATCCTTGGATATGCTGATGGTCAAAGGGCATGATCTCTTAGCCGCTGGATTAACGGGAAAGCAGGTTGGTGCTATGCTAAAACAGCTTTTGGAATTGGTAATTGAGGAGAAGATACCCAACGATAAGGATAAGCTTATGGCTTATGTAACCGAGCAGCTGCCTATAGGTAAAATTTGAGTGCTTGGTGATGTGAGATACACCGGTGTTTTTCCGTGATAAAGACCCGCATATGTTGGCCTTGCTTTCGCATATCTCTAAGATAGAGGGTTGGCAAGGGGGCGTAGTGGGTGGACACTAAGCGGGAAAAACGTCTTGATTTCATAGTGAATTTGTTTTTTTGGTCAGCGATTTGCAGTTTGGTTGTCCTCGGCTGTAAGTATCTCATTCAGTGGATGCTGCCGGTTATAGCGGGCTATGTGGTGGCAATGTTGATTCACCCTGTAGCTCAGCAGCTCACCAAGGATCACCCAAACAAGACCGGTGCTGTGGGCTCTCTTTTGCTGGTGGCGGCCTATCTGCTCTTTGGTTTATTACTCACACTTACCGGGGCTGCTATTGTGGGCTGGATACAGCGGCTGCTGGTACAACTGCCTAGCTTGTATCGCACAGTGCTGTTACCGGCAGCTTCCGCTTTGGATAGTATTGCGGATAGGATATTTGCGCTGGTTTCCCCCCAGCTTACCGGCAATGCAGCAGTTCAGTTGGCGGTGGGGGAGGTGCAGACCAAGCTGGTGCTTTGGCTAACCCAAAGCCTTGGGCATTTGGGGGCATTTGGGGTAAAGCTGCCAGATATGCTATTCACCTGTTTGGTGAGTATTATCTGCTCAATGCTGATTACCAATCGGTACCAGGAGATCACTGCCTTTGTGCACAGACAATGCCCTCCGGCTGTAGATAGATTTCTCCACAGCCTCAAGCAAGGGGCATTGACCTCTTTTTCGGCGCTGCTACAGCGAGTTTTGATTTTAAGCGTGGTAACAGCAATGGAGCTTATGCTGGGGCTATGGCTGCTGGGGGTTGAGCAATGGTTTGTAATTGCGCTGCTGCTCTCCCTCTTGGATGTTCTGCCGTTTGTTGGTGTGGGGGGGGGAATCCTGCCCTGGACGGTTGTGGTCGTGCTGAAGGGCAACCTGCCTATGGCGGCCGGGCTTTTGTTTTTGTGGGGAATTGTTGCAGTAACCCACGGTGTTTTGGATCTCAAGCTAACCGGTGCCCAACTAAACCTGCACCCACTTGCGGCCACCTGTGCTTTGTACCTGGGGTATCGTATTGCCGGGGTGTGGGGGATGCTGTTGTTTCCAATGGCGGCGGCGCTTATTGTTCAGCTGCAAAGAACCGGCCAGATAACACTATGGAAATAGACGGATAGGAAGGGACTGGAAATACTTATGGAAGATTCTAAAAATGACTTGTTTTGAAAATATAGGTTGAATGCAAAGGACGGTTTCTGGCAAATATGTATGCATTTTGACAATTTTACTTGACAAGAACGCCTTGATAACTTAAACTAAACTATAGGTGTATTTTTTTGAAGGACGTATGATAGAGTATGATTAATCAAAAACGGGTTCGTCGCATAAGAAATATTATTTACGGCTTGTTTGTGTTCCTGTTTTTTCTCCCTGCAGTCCTTATGGTAGCGCTGTTTTTTAAGGTTATCAACCTGGAACGCTCATTGGATGATGCGATTGCCAACCAGACTGCGTTAAGCCAAACCGATGAGACCTCCCGTCTGGACAATTTTGGTTTGGAGATGGAGGAGCAAGCGGCACGTCCTTTACCGGAACAGTCAAAACCGGAGCAAGAAAACTCTATGGCCCAATCTTCTGCGGGGCAAGACGCTGAGCAAGTATCTGCTGCGGAAAAGGGAGCGTCCCAGTCCCAGGAGGCCCAGCCCCTTGGTGCTGGTAGCGACACAACGAGTTCGGATATCCAAGCTGTTGGGCAACAAGAGCCCACAACCACCCAAGGCAGTGAGCCAGGCAAGGACGCCTTACCACCCCACGGGCAAACAGCTGGTGCTACCGATACTATGCCCAATCCAAAAACTGGGGTTGACGATGATTTAAAAAGCGGAGGAACACCAGACTTTTCGGAAAACAAAGTGGTTTTAAACGATCAACCCAATACCGGTGGTCCCCAATGGTGACCTCCGTGCATTTTTGTTTGTACCAAGCATAATCCATTAGGGAGGGAGTGTGTGAGATGAGCTTTAAGGACGATTTTTTGGAAGCTTGGCGAAGTGTGAAGCGTGATTTCTTCCGCGACACCGAGTACACGACCCCACAGCCCACACCCACACAAAACACATTGTCGGATACCGGCCCTGTACCACCGATACAAGCGAAACCTACACAGCCAAGTCAGGAATGGCAGCCAAGCCACCAGCAAACCATTCCCCCAAACCCCAATAATGAGGATACCTATGCAGCCCCCGAACTGCCGGATGATGTTGTATTTGACGCATTTAGGCAGGCCAGTGAGCTTCCTGGAGAAAGCTATAAAGATAGCTACAATGGTTTTGACGACCAAGATGATGAACAAGAACGGTACGACGAAGAAAGCATTTATGCAGACACAACTCCGTACAGAGATTTTGAGCCTAACGCCTCAGAGCCCGAGTACACCCCAATGGGGGAGGACCGTCGTGCAACCTTTGATCAGCTTGAAAATGGCGGCGTATTCTCTGATGAAAAAACCATCATTTCCAAAAACACCGTTATTCGCGGTGCGCTGCAAACAGCAGATTCGGTGCGCTTGTTGGGCCAGGTTTTGGGAGATATTGAGTGTAAATCCAACATCGTGGTTGCCGGAAAGGTTCGCGGAAACACTACCGCCGCAAATGCATATATTTTTGATGCCCAAGTAGATGGAGATGTTCGGTGCGATGATGTTATTAATATCAGCAACGATGCATGGATATTGGGCAATATTCGCGCACAACAAGCCGAAATCGACGGCAAGATAAAAGGCAACATAGAGATCCGCCATATGGTGTCCATAGGAGCAAGCTCTTCGGTGTTGGGAGATATTTCTGCCGATGAGTTGGAAATTAAGCGTGGAGCCTTTGTCAACGGTCAGATAATGATGTACAGCCCCTCCAGAGATGTTTTGGATAGATTTGACCGGTTTGATGATAAGCAATAACCGCACATAAAAAACGAAACCCACCGTCTTCATTGGCGGTGGGTTTATTTCATAGCTGATCCTGCTGCTGGGTAGCCCGGTTTTCTACATATAAACAATCCTATATGTATATTAGTTTTAATAATATACATATAGGATTGTTGTTTGTTTAAAATATTACCGTCAGTTCGATCGAGACAATGCATTCCAGCCCAATGAACAGTCCTGTACAAAGCTATCCCAGTCTTTTTCACCACCCATCCATTGGCGTAGAGCGGGGGCAAAATAATCCGAACCCCATCCCCTGGGTGCCTGGTTGTGGAGCCAGAAGCGGGATTCACCACGCCTTACATAGTCCAGCATTTGCCGGTGGAGAGGTATGCCGGTATCAGCTGCTGTATCCCGGAAAACCGAAACAGCACCAAACTGTTCAGCCACCAGTTTACTGCCGGTTTCCGAACGATATAGCCAGGTGAGGAATTCTTTTGCCTGAGCCTGGGTTTCGGGGGAGGAGGTGGCATTCACCGCCCAGTAAGCTGGAACACCGGTGTAGATGATAGCCTGCTCAGTGTCCTCCAGGGGAACAGGCAGCAAAAGAAGCCGATTGGCCAGTTTGCTGTCTATTTTCGCCACCTGACGGTATATATCTGTAGTTTGATGGACTAGTGCTACCCGCCCTTCGGCAATGCCGCCTTCAACCTGACGGTCAAGAGTGACACCGGCAAGATTGGACCAATGCACCCTGTGGGAGGTATAGCTGGCAAGGAGGGAATAATAGCTTTCTACCCCCTTTCTGTGGGGGAAATCCAGTGTGGTGGAGCTAGCTGCTAGGATGGGGGAATCAAAAGCGTCGGTTAAAGCCACTTCAGCAAGGATACGTCCCAGGTAGCCGCTGTCCTGCGCCGGTAGTTCGGTGACCGTCTCCAAATTAGGAAAGGTCTCTTTTACATCTCCGGTCAGTATAGTTTCCCTTAAGGTGGAAAAGGAGTCTTTTAAACCGGTGAAGGTGGACAATGCCTCGGGAGGGATTTCAGTTGCCATTAAAATATCCCGGTTTGCAATTAATCCAATGGCCTCCAAGGAGTAGGGAATACCGTACACCTTTTGGTCAATGGTAACCGGGTCCAAAGTACCTTCCATAGCAGCATCCAGCCACGGCAGGTGGGATAGATCCTGTGTATACTGCTGAAGGGCTTGCAGCTCCCGGTTGTCCTGTATCATAAAGAGGTCAACTTTTTCCCCAGAAAGCAGTTTTGCTCTGAGTGCTGTATAATATTCGTTGCGGTTTGCAACAGTTTGAACACTGATGCGGATATCGCCTTTTTCCTGCTGGTAGGCCGCTATAGCGTCTTGTAGCGGCAGGCTAATCTCACCCCGGCACTGCAATATGTTTACGGTCACCGGTGTGCTCTGGCCCAGGGCAACCTCTTCCACAGTGTTGCCGACAGTCAGATCTGGTTTGGGCTGTACACTGAAAATCACCAATGAGGTGAGGGTACAAGCAAATGTAAGTATGGCGGATATGGCACGTACTGCAAAGCCAAACATCGAGTTTCCCCCAATTTATGGATAAGTATTGAGAGTATAGGAGAAGAAAAGGGGAAATATACAGTGATTCTGAGGGTCTCTTTTGATAAAGACACGCCAATGTTGGCGCAATATTAATAACTTCCCTGGTAAAAATACTGTTTAATTATGGCTTACTGACAAGAACGTATAAAAAACAAGGTATTTTGCTATTGGCCGCTTGCGGTGATATTGTATTTATGCTAGAATGATCCTAGAATTTATGATAAAGTTTACATTTATTCTTTGTAGAAAAACCGAAGGGAGATGAGACACACTTGGTCTTGTCTCCCTTGACTACGACTGAATACTTCTTATATTATGTGACTTGACTATAGCGATATTAGAAATTAGAGTGAGACAAATATAAACAGGATTATTGCAAATACTCCTTATAAGGCGATTACGCTATATAATTTGTATTATATCTTGGCTTATATACTATTGGTAGAGAAAATGTGGCGAAAACAGCCACGATCCATGAATTCACAAAGGAGTTCTTGACTGTGGAGAAACACTCTGCAAAAAAGCAGGGCTTGCTATTTCGTTTATTGCACATCCATCCTGACCCATCCCAATCTTTGGCGGCAGGTTTTGCAATCATCATACTGGTAGGTGCCCTTTTGCTGAATTTGCCCATAGCAACCCATTCGGGAGAAAGTATTGGTTTTTTGGATGCGTTGTTTACCGCAACATCTGCTGCCTGTGTAACAGGCTTGGTAGTGGTAAACACCCTGCAATATTGGAGCCCCTTTGGCAAGCTGGTTATTTTGATACTGATTCAGATTGGCGGCCTTGGTGTTATGACCATTATCGCATCCGGCCTTATTTTTCTGCGCAAGCAGATCTCCTTGCGGGAGCGTTTGGTGATTCAAGCCTCCTTTAATCAGGATGCCATCGGCGGCATGGTTCGGCTAGTAAAGCGGGTGCTGTATCTTACCCTTATCATTGAAGCTATCGGCGGGCTATTTCTAACCATCGGATTTTACTTCACATCCTCTATCTCATTGGGTAGAGCGATTATCATGGGAATATTCCATTCCATTTCTGCATTTTGCAATGCAGGGTTTGATATTGTGGGAGAACAAAGCCTTGCGCCCTTTGTTGCCAACCCCTACATGAACATTGTGTTTATGCTGCTAATTGTAGGTGGCGGTATTGGTTATCCGGTTTGGAACGAACTCCTGGCAGCAATAAACAAAAAACGCAAGGAAAAGGTAACAACCCATTACTTACTTACCCACCTCAGTGTTCATTCCAAAATGGCTTTGAGTATTACGGCATTTTTGCTTATTAGCGGCTCCTTGTTCTTTTTACTTCTGGAATGGGACAATCCCGCCACGTTGGGTTCCCTTTCGGTTGGAGGGAAGCTTTGGGCCGCTGTATTCCAGTCGGTAACCCTGCGTACAGCAGGATTCAGCACAATTGATCAGGCGGGGCTTCACGAAGCATCAAGGTTTATTTCCAGCATTCTCATGTTTATTGGCGGTTCTCCTGCCGGTACTGCCGGTGGTGTAAAAACAATAACCCTTGGGGTTATCTTCTTTACCATGCTATCGGTTCTGCGGGGGCGCAACCGCATTGAAGCGTTTCACCGCACCCTTTCCATGGAACTATTGCAAAAAGCCCTTACCGTTGCATCGCTATTGGGGCTGGTTGTTCTTGGGGGAACCATACTATTGTCCTTTACCGAGCAGAACAACACCTTTTCACACAGCTTTTTGGACTTGTTGTTTGAATGCGCATCAGCTGCCGGCACAGTAGGCATAACAACCGGTATTACACCATTTTTGTCTATACCAGGCAAGGTTGTGATCATTCTATCTATGTTTATAGGTCGCCTGGGCCCAGTGACAGTGGCATTTGCACTTACCTTAAAATTAAACCGTCAAATCGGAGATATTCGCCGTCCGGAAGGACGTGTAATCGTCGGCTAACCCCGAAGGAGGAAATTGGGCATGACAACCCTTAGTGATTTAAAAAAACATCAATTTGCAGTCTTGGGACTGGGTCGTTTCGGTATGAGTTTGTTGGAGACGCTCTGCGAAAGTGATGTGAGTGTTTTGGCCTGCGACAAAAATCATGCTCGTATTCAGGAGGCAGCAGCCTTTGCCACCCAGGTTGTGGAAACCGATATCTCCAATGAAGCCAATCTGGAGGCATTGGGTATTGGCAACTTTGATGTTGTAGTGGTGGCGATTGGTGATGATTTTGAAGCAGCGCTTATGGCAACAGCCATTGCCAAGGAAAAGGGCGCACGCTTTGTGCTGGCCAAAGCCAGCACCCAACGGCAGAAGCGAATTTTGGAAGGTGTAGGCGCCGACCGAGTGATACTGCCGGAAAGAGAGATGGCCGAAAAGGTAGCCCGGGGGCTTATCGGCACCAATGTAATGGATATTCTAGAAGATGCCGCACACTATACCATAACCGAGATGTGTCCCCTGGAGTATTGGGTGGGAAAAACAGTATCCGAATCGGATATACGGGCACAACACGGCATGAATATTCTGGCTGTTCGCCGCGGGGATGATGTAATTATTCCTGTGCGCCCGGATGAAGTTTTGGCTCATGATGATGTACTCATTATTCTCAGCTCTCCCCATGTACATTAAGCTTTCCCATCAAAGAATGTAAACGCCTTCCATTTTGTGAAGGCGTTTTTTTAATAAGCAAAGTTAACAAATAGCAAAACATATCATATATGTAACTATGGCTATTGTATAGCCATCCTTTACCAGAACAGGTTTGCGAGGATAGTTTTGTCTGACAAAGCAGATAATCCTGACAGGCTGTCGCCTGGTATAGAAGAAGAAACCAAACAGGTAGAAAATAAGGGCGAAAAAGCGGGTGGTTTTCGTTAATATTAGTACGAGGAAGATTGGAGGAATTCCATTGAAAATAAATTGGAAACTTCGATTGAAAAACCCAACGTTTTGGATTTTTGCCATCACATTGGTAATATCAAATTTTGCAACCGGACTCAATATCCAGCTGCAAGATTTGACAACTTGGAGTGCTGTTTGGAACCTCATCTACCATTCGCTATTGAATCCAACGGTCTTGGTGCCAACAGTGCTGTCACTGTATCTTGGTGCAGTTGACTTTACCACAAAGGGCATTGGTGATGGTGAAATTGCCTTAAATTGCGATAAACCCGAATAAAAAATGGGGGAGCCCTTTAGAGAGGACTCCCCCATTTTTTTATAGAGCAGAATCGGCAATAAGCCTATTATTTTCCCGTAAGCAGCAGAACACAATGGGCACTAATCCCTTCGCCGGAACCGGTAAACCCCAGGCGCTCTTCAGTGGTTGCTTTTATATTTATCCTATCCTCACTTACAGCAAGCGCGTGGGCCAGATTGCTGCGCATTTGGGGTATAAATGGTGCAAGCTTAGGCGCCTGTGCAATAATAGTAGCATCCAAATTGCCTAAACAATACCCCAGCTTGTCCATTTTCTTAATGCATACCTTCAACATATCCATACTGTTGGCACCTTTATAGGCTGGGTTAGTGTCAGGGAAAAGTTTACCAATATCCCCTAATGCTAAGGCGCCCAGTAAAGCATCCATTACACTATGGACAAGGACATCTGCATCCGAATGCCCCAGCAGCCCTTTTGTAAAAGGAATCGTTACCCCACCCAGTATCAGCTGCCTTTCTGGAACCAGCCGGTGAACATCGTAACCGTGCCCTATTCGTATTGCCATTAATGGGGGCCCTCCTCACGATAGCGCAGAATGGACGCAGCCAGCAGCAAATCCTCAGATGTGGTTATTCTAATATTTTCGTAGCTGCCAGGAGATACGCAGACCTGTTGGCCGGTCTGTTCCACCAGTTGGCAGTCATCCCCATATTGCTTCCCCTGAGACAAAGCTTGCTGCATGGCAGCACGATACAGTGGGGCATGAAAAATCTGAGGGGTTTGAATGGTAATCATACCAGCCCGATTGGGTGTAGAGACAATAATACCCTGGTCGCTGCATATCTTAATGGTGTCCTTAACCGGCACCCCTGCGGCAGCAGCGCCGGTTTGAATAGCTACATGCAGGCAATCCTGAATTACCGAAGCCTCCACTAAGGGGCGTGCTGCGTCGTGTATGGCATAGAAATCGGCACCCTCGTGACAGGAAGCTATGCCATTAAATACCGATTGCTGGCGGCTTTTTCCACCGCCCACCACGCTCACTACTTTGTCCAGTTCATGCTCCTGAACAAGGGAGTAGTAATTGGGAATGGCTTCTTCTCTGCATACCAAAATAACTTCATCAATGCATTGGCACCGGCAAAATGTGTCTATAGCCCGCACCACAATGGGGACTTCCTCCCAAAATGTATCCTGACTATGAAAATCCTCCAATGCCCAACCGGTTTCGGTAGCGAGTAGCACAGCCGATACAAAAGGCATCTTTTTTTTCTTACCCAATCCCAACATTTATGGACCTCCTGTTTACCCTCAACTGCTGACCAGTGGATTACCCTTTGTTTGCCCTGTCACAGCGCGGCTGCCAGCTAAGATTTGTTTACCGGAATACAACACAACCCTCTACGCTGATTGCTTAGGAGCATATTATAGCATAGATTTAGCAAAGATGGCAGTGCTTTGCATACAACTAACCGGATTTTCTCTAGTCAGCCTTATGCTGACGGCCCTCAAAATCCACCGTGTAGTCTCCCCGATAGATGAGCTCCCCTACCGGAACAAAGGTATATCCTTTACTCTGGATTTGCTTAAGGATTACCGGCAGTGCTTCCGGGGTGTTTTTAGCTCCGGAATGGAACAAGAGAATAGAGCCGTTTCGCAGGTTTTTCATAATGCGGTCGGACATTTGCTGGGTGGTGGGGTTTTTGTAATCCACGCTGTCACAGTCCCATTGAATGGGATAGAACCCCTGCTGGCGAATCACTTCTACCACCTTACTGTTATACGAACCGGAGGGTGGGCGGAATAGCTCCGGCATTTGCCCGGTAACTGCCTTTAGTTTGGCTGCGGAATCCTGGATTTCCCGGATCATACTTGCTTGATCCAGCTTGGCCATATCGGCGTGTGTATCTGAATGGCTGCCAATTTCATGGCCTGCATCGTAAATTTGCTTTACCGATTCCGGGTATTCATCACACCAATCCCCTAGGATGAAAAAAGTAGCTTTCACATTATGTTCGTCTAATATCTTCAGCAGAACAGGAATATCAGCATTATCCCAAGCACAGTTAATGCCTAGTGAAACATGGGGCAGGGAAGTGTTGACCGAGTAAATGGGGTGTTGCTTTCCTTTGGTGGACCCCACTGTTTGCACAGCCTTGGTGGCCCCCCCAATGGCTGCTATCACAACACAAATGCTTATGAGTAAAAAACAAATTGCCATACGTTTTCCAATTAGTATATACCGCATGTGCAGTACACCTCCAAACAAGCCTGAGTATACTATATGAAGGATAGCTTGTACGGTATGTACAACTATTTGTTAAGGTTCTTGTATGATCACAAAATGTAGAGCCATTATAGTATGATATAAATTTGTCAATAATAACTGATAATAGAAGCGTATTATCGTACATGTTGAGTATAATAATCTTGCATTTTCGACAAAGTCAGTGTATCATATTGTTTATACATCATATGATTTTAATAATTTACTAAATTCGCACCGAAAAACTGTAGGAGTTTATAGCATGGGATACCCCTGTATTGTATTTTGTGATTTTGACGGGACAATAACCGAAAACGAAACCTTATCTGGTTTTTTATATTATATCAAACCAGTTGGCATAGAAAAATTAGTGCAAGAATATCAGTCAGGAGCAATTAGCCTAGGCAAATTTATCAAAGGATTTTTTTCACTAGTG
>CAYNCW010000044.1:5374-11842 GCA_964395635.1 uncultured Oscillospiraceae bacterium | reverse complement strand
GGAAAACCGGCTATTGTGTGAGCTGTGCTGCACACAATAGCCGGTTTTTGGGTTGTCCTTGGATCAATAGTACATAAGCAGTATGCGCTTGCGGCGTTCGTATTCTTCTCGGGTAATCTCGCCATTTTGCAGCTGCTGCTGAATATGTTTGTGCCCTGCAATAATATTGTTAAAGCTTTCATCTTGGGATTTACTGGGTGGATTGGCAGCAGGTCTTTCCACAAAGGGTTGCCCTTTGGAACTTCTTTGCTGGGATTGGGGGTATTGACCCGGTTTTGCAGATGGTGTACCGGACTGTATACCTTGTCTGGCCACTGCTCCAGGAGAATCCGTTGACATAGGTTGCGTTGTATGCCCATGCTCCTGATTGGGCTGCCTTGCAGGCTGCGGAGGCACTTGCTGTTTGGGTTTATCCGGCAGCTGGTTGCTGGGCGTTGCCTTTTCAGCAGGTTGTGTTTTGGGCATAGCAATGATGATAGGGGGTACTGCCACAGTTGTTGCAGCTTGAGAGATGGCTGTGGGCTCTGCAACGGGGATCTGTTGGTGCCGTGCTTTGCGCAGGATAAGCCACAAAATGCCCACTGCGAAGACAAGCAGCGTACTGATAAGCAGCCAGTTGATCCATTGTAGCTGGTTGATGCGACCCATGGCCTCGGTGCTGATGAGTCCAGCTGCTGCTGTAACAGCAGGTGATGTGTCAGCCAGCTTGTTGGGTAAGCGCAGATCCACCTGATTGGCTAGATAAGGGAAGAGGGGTGAGCGCTTTTTCACCAGATAAGAGGATTTAATCTTGCCGTTTGCCCCAATTACCACAATATCATCGTCGCCACCGGTTTTGGGGTTTTGCAGATCCTGTTTTTCCACCGGTCTGCTGCCTAACGGCAGCCCCAACAGTCGCAGTAGATCTGCAAGACTGTACACCAGTATTTTGGGATCCAGCTGCTTGATATCCAATCCGTTTAGCACGATGGTATCCCCAAACCAGGTAATCACCAAAGTGACATCCTTGCCCTTTAGTGCTTCCAACACATAGGCCGGGCAATCCACAATGCTGGGTGGACATTTGGCAGTTACCGTATCCCCAGGTTCTGCCCGTTTGATGGCACCTTCCACCTGTCTCCAGAAGTCATCCTCATAGGAGTTTCCGCTACCGCCGTTGCCCCATATGTTTACACCGTTGGAGCCGCCGGAGCCGCCCTCACTTTTGGGCTCAATCCACTTCCAGGTTAAGGAGAAGGGGCTTAGTTTCGTCACAACCATTTTCACACCGGTCTCGGTGCGGGAAAGGGGTTTAACCTCCAACCCACCATCAATTTGGTGTAGCATTAGAAGCTTGTAGTGCTTGCCGTCCACACCTTTGGGATAGGGTAGATAGATGGTTAGTTCCTTGCCCTCCAGGGGGATATCCGCATAGTTGTTGTTTCTATCAACCAGTCGAATTTCCCACCATTTGGTCTGGTCTGCCCAATTTTCTTCGGTGAAAAACCCTGTAATAATTGTATCCTTAGAGTCTCGGATTTCCCCTTCCATAGCTTGCCGCTTGCTGGGCTCTAGGTCGGTTATAAGCAGATAAGGGTCTACCCCATCTGGGAAGGTGCCATCGGGAATATCTATGGATGGTTTATCCGGATCTTCCGGTCCCCCGGGATCCACCGGTGGCAGAAGCTGGACAACAGTGACCTTGACAGTTTTGGTAATGCCCATACCTGTAACCTTTATGGAGGTGTATCCCACCTGATGGGGGGTGACCTTACCTGTTTGATCCACCGTTGCAACAGCTTGGTTTTCAATCTGCCATACATAGCGGAAATGTTCATCAGGAACTGCATCACTGTCCGGGGATTTTACGGCACTGAGCTGTACAGAACCATCTGCTATGTTGATCACAAGCTCGGATATCTCTTTGTTTTCTCGCTGGATGGTAAAATCCAAAAGCTTGTGGACAGTTACCTGCAACTGCTGGCTGGTTTGGTTACCGGCCATATCCTCCACGTAGATGGTATAGGTTCCTGAATTCTGCACCTTTACCGTATATTTGCCCTCTGCGCCTTTGGTCATCTCATTGGATATGTCTCCTAGCTTGGCATAAACCCGGGCGACACCGGAGTGCTGATCAACCGCTTCAACTGTGAGTACAGCCTCCTCCTGTTCAAAGGCCTGTTGTGCTTTGGGATTGGAGAGTATCGGTGCCTCCATATCCAGCTTGTATTTGTATGGCTGGGATGGTAAGGATACCAGACCGGTATCGCTGGCCAGATAGAATCGCACCGTTTGCTCTGCTGTAGTGCTGGTAGTAAACTCCAGCTGATTTTCAAAGGGCCCGGAACTATCAGTGCCTATGCGGTAGAATTGGAGTTCGCCCTCTACCCAAGCCTTGATGGGACTGACATGCCAACCGTTTTTGCCATTGGGCTCTCTGGGGTCGATTTGGATCCAGCCTTCATTTACTGCCTTGCCCTCTACACGGAATTTGCCGATGCCTGGTAGCAGTATGTAGTTGGTGAGGCTGGGTAAAGCTCCTTGGAATGCTACATCCTGTGTGCCCACCAAATTGGTATGCACCGGATCCACAGTGAGGGTATATCCGCTGAGAATGTCTACAAGCGTTTCTCCCGGTGCTATGCCGTCACCAGAAACTTGGATATCCCAAAGGGGCCAATCTGGTAGCGGATCCCCCAGCTGGGCAGTTTTGTCCTTGGGGGTGAGGGTGACTGTTCTCTTGGTGATGCTAAATGGCAGCTCCCATCGTCCTATGTAGTCATGGTTGTCACCCGGTACTGTCAGTATGAGAGTGTACTCCCCTGCTGCTGTTGGTGGCTGGCTTGCATCTAAATGCGGTGTGGAGGCACGCCCTGCATATTCCATCTCTAGTGTGATTCCTAGGGGTGTGCCTTGATAAGTAAGCTGTGGTGTTCCTGGTAAGGTATAGGGCTGACCATCGTACAGCTTATCTTCCAGCGTAAACTCCAGCGCTCCTTCGGTAGCCAGGTCGATCTTATCCACAATTTCCATGCGGATATCGGCACTTTTGGTTATGAAGTTCTCACTTTCAACCGATACCGTTAGTATGCAAGTGTTGCCTATTTGGGAAGCGTCGGTTATCTCCTTTTGGTAAACCAAATGCCCATTGGGGTTGGAGATTGATGGGGAACTCAAAAATTGAATGTTGCTGGCTGTATTGTTAATGGTATAGGTTATGCTTCCGGGAGTCATGGGTGGGCTTGTTTGAAACTGTAGTAAGCTATTCAAATCGTGGTCGCCGGTATAGGCTTTATGGTAACTGAGCTGAATGGGGTGTGCTGGGTTGAGGAGCACTACATCCCGTTTGACTATCTTTCCGATTACCGCTAGCGAGTCTGGAAACAGCCTATAGTTTTTTGCTGGAAGGGTACCAGGGTTTTTAATAGCAAACTGGATATTTAATGTTTTGGTTTCCCCTGCGTTGACAGTGGTAAAAGTAGCTTGTTGTGCAACCAGTTCCACCGTGTCCGGTAACACTAGATTATCTACTACAGCTGTGATACCAGCAACCGGATAGCTTGTTATGCCGTCATACACCTTTGTAAAGGAGTTCACATCGCTAGCTGACCGGATGGTTATGGTTCTTGGATTGATGGTCCCACTTATGGAAATGGGTGCAGTAAAGGTGTAGTTACCAACATCCGTCCCGCCAAAGAGGTTGCTCCAGTTCACACCGCTGGGGGCGGTTACCGCATGCGTACCTGCATCGGAGGATGCATAGACAAAACCGGTAGGAGCTGGGACAACCGTAACATCATCCCCACTAATCAGTTTGCCGGTAAGATCTACTGTAGCAGTTGCGTTTGTACTGCGGTTGTACTCCTTGGGGGTAACTGTAACATTGGGGGTGATTTCCTTGGGGATTATTTTTTTGCCAACATTGGCTGTTAGCGTATCGGTATTGAGCACATAGTTGGTGCTGTGAGCCCCCACGAGGTAAATGTTGTTAATGGCAAGTTGTTTATCCGTTTCCACGTTTTTGTTGGAAAAGATCACATCAGCATCTGCCGCGGTGGGCCGCACATCCTCCTTAACCGAGCTGCCTTCAACATGTAAAATCTTGCTGGTATCGGCAATCATCAATAGATCAGCAGCAGATTTTCCGGCCTCAAAGGCTACGTTGGTCAATCCGTTGTATACGCGCTGGGCAATGCCATTGCCGGGAGTGGCAACAGTTTGTACCGTAAGCGCTATGGGGGTTACGGTGATGGTTTTCTGGCCTGTGGCATCTTCGTGGGTAATGGGGTTTACATACACTGCCACAATGGTGTGGGTACCGGCGCTGAGCCGCTTGGGCAAAGTGACAGTAGCAGTCCCTTGGTCGGTTACATCTGCGCCTCCCAATAGCTCCCCTGTAGCGGTGCCCAGCCGGAACTGAACACTTGCATTGTCCAGATGCTTATCGGTAATGGTGTTTCCGTTTTTATCCAACAAAGTGCCGGTTAAGGTAATTGGATCCCCATAAGTATAGGTGTTATTTGCTGTTATATCTATACCATCCACTGCGGCGGTGAGTATATAGTAATCATTGCTTGCATCACTATCTTTGTCCAACCGCAGGGTCATATCTTGGTAGCCCCCAGCAAAAGAACCTATGATGTTATGTAATACATTTGGTATAATTACCTCACCTTTGTCCATTTGTATTAACCGTTGACTTAAGGCTGGTGTATACCCACCTCCGTTTTGAATGGTAATTCCGTTAAAAGCAGTGATTTCGGTCATGTTGCCGATTTTGTTGTTTAACCCGTCTACCCCTTCTGCGGTGAACTCAAGGGTGCTGCCTGCTGAACCTTGGTATACAGTAAAGCCCAAAACCCGTTGCGCGGCTACTTTTTGGCCAGCACCTAAGGTAAGGGTTTTGCCGGATACCCCCTCCAAGGTTTTTAAGCCGCCTTCAAATGTAACACCGCCCTTTAAGCTGAGGGTATATCCTGCGGACTTGTCGTTGTTGTGTGCATACAGGGTCCAATCATTTCCAGTGGTTTTTAGGTGAACATCCTGAAAGGCAACATTGCTGTTGCAGTAGATTTGACCGGTGTTCGATTCCAGGGTGGTTCTGTCGCTAGTATCTTTGCTGGTAATCACACAGTCCTGGGTGGGCATATCACCTGGCTGGCTGCCAGTTCCCCCGGAGAAGGGGACAGTATCGCCCCATAGATAGATTGTGGCACCGCTTTTGCTGTTGGTATCTACATAATTTGCAGCAGCGGCAAAGCTGGTAAAATACTGTTCTGGATCGGAACCATGTTCCACCGATGCGACAATCTTCTTTAGGATGTAATAGTCACCGGTTGGATCGAGTTCAGTTTCATCCAGCTCCAGCATAAAGTCTGCATCCACAAATTTGCTGCTTAAGCGCAAGGCGTTGATGTTGGCAATTCGGTGGCCTTGATCCACCCGTATGATTTTGTCACCGGTAGAAAAGCTGGAGGCATTAATGGTGCCGTCTGCGTCAATGGTGATGAAGCTGCCGGCTTCCACCGCTGCGGACTGAAGGTTTGCTATGCCGTTTGTTGGGGGCCAGCTACCGGTATACCGGATACTCCCCCCCGCTCCCTTAGCAGCAGATGTGGTGACATTGCGGGATACTTTTAAAATAGCTGAGCTGTTTAAAGTGAGGGCATTGCTTTGGGCAGTTTGCGCGGATACTTCCGAGCCGGTATCCAACAATAAATCTGCTGTTGTTGTGATGCTGGTAGCAATTTCGGCCTTTGCACCGCTGTCTATTGCAATATCGTCGCTACAATTTACAGTGTTAGCGGTAAGTTCTGCGCTGCTGCCAACATCCAGGCGTCTGGAGGTTATGCCAGTGGCAGTTAGCTTTGCTCCGTTGTCTAGGGTAATATCTTCGGTGCAACTTACCGTTGTAGCGGTAAGCTCTCCGGCGACATGTAGTACTCTGGATGCAATGGGGGAGGTCTTAAGGTTTGCCCCGCTGTTTACCGTAACTGTGTCCAGGTTATCTGCCGATGCAATTTCTGCATCTCCGGCAATTGTCAGCTTGCTGTTTGGGTCACTTCCTCCATCCACAGGCATATCCTTTGGATAAACGTTGTTGCCCAGTATCAGCTCATTACTGCCGGTGTTTACTGGGGGAGTCGCACCACTATTTTGTAAAGCAATATTTTGCAGTTTGGTAGCTGCGTTAAGAGAGAAATCGCTTGCTTGAAAGTTCAGGGTGAAAACACCGTTTGATGCAGTAGAAGCAAGCACAGTATCGCTTTCGATGGTGCACGCTTTGTTTGGTAAAAGTGGTGGTGTGGAAATATCGCTGTATAAGGTCATAAGTATGTCATCCGGGTTGGTAGCGTTTAAGTCATCTACCTTAGTAACAGCATCTTGATACAGCTCGTGAAAGGTAATGGTATCTGGATCTGTGCGCCTATCTGTGACCCGAATGGCAACATCTACAATGCTAAATGCATTGAAATTTGTACCCTTAAC
>CAYNCW010000044.1:0-5364 GCA_964395635.1 uncultured Oscillospiraceae bacterium | reverse complement strand
TTCAAATGTGCTCTTAAACCCGTAGCCTAAGTTTATGCGCTGTATCGCTTGCTGTAGCACCGCATTGTTTGTTGCATCATAATTCTTGTGTACTTGTAACAGAGCGTCGCCATTTGCATAATAATAGTCTATTACTCCGCCGACATCTGATTTTACAGGCGCCTCAAGGGTTAGCCCATTGCCAGAAAGAGTTAATGTAGGCGCAGTCAGGCTGGATAAATACACCAGAGCCCTGTCTTTATCCTCAGAATTGGTTGTATCCTTTACTATACTGATCTTGCCGCCATTACTAGTAAGGGTATTATTAATGATAATTCTATTTGATACTATTAGATGGGAATTGTTTTCTAAAATAAGAGTATTTACCAAAGATGAGCCGGAAGTGGTTACTTCTGCACCATCCATAAGTCTAGCTGTGTTGAAGTTCAAGAATGGTACTTTTAAATTAACAACACCTTTCAAAATCAGCGCTGCGCTTGCAATATCACCTTGGAGATATAATCCTGTATCATTTGCATTGCTCACCGTATCCAATGTCAGCTCTTTACGTGTAGATACTGTTGCACTTACAGGAGAGCCTGCAAAGATTTTTCCAATGCTTATATTCCGAAACTCCATATCCACTTGCAGTTCTGAGGGATCAGAATTATTGAATAGTAAGGAGTATCCATTGCCATCTATGGTGCATGGCTTGGTGGGAAAGGCATATGTACTGGACGTGTAATCCCCGTTCATCCAGATAACGGTATTCCCAATGCTGGTACTGGACAGGGCATTGACTGCTTTAACAGCTTCATCAAAGGTGGTATAGCCGCCAATTCTGTTTACGCCGTTGTATACTTCAAAGGGTTCTCCCGCCAAAGGCACTGGATTCTGCCCTCGGGCAAAGAGAAGCTCCGCTTTTTCCAGGGTGAATCTACCCTGTTCTATCTGGTAGAAAAGCGTTGCGGAAATGTGTTCATCCAGCCATTGACGCTCCGGGAAATCCTCCCAAAAGGCATCCACCGCCGGTTGGGCAATCTGCTCCAGTAGATACCCATCAGCTGCGGTATCTAGGACTGTATCGATATCCAGCTCACTCATCCCCAGAGGAATATCGGTAACTTGGTAGGGGGACTGGGTAAACTGTATGGTGTGCTTGGGTTCGCTTTCGTTCGTAACTTGGGAAAGAAATGTCCACAATTCCTTTGCGTAGGGGTTCTCCAGCGCACTTCCCTTTGTTGGTGCACCCTCTGCTGGCGGGTTTTCCAACCTTTCCAGTATTGTTTCCATATCTGTACGGTTTACAACAATCTCTCTTTGTCCGGAACCGGAGAGAACACCGTACACTTGCACTGTTATGGTTGGAATCTCCACACCCGCATCCACAGTCCATTGGGAGGAAAAAACAGGCGAAAACTGATAGGTGCCTTGTTCCTCCGGGTTGTAGGGGGGGGCAGATTCCCACTGCTCTACAGGGGCGATATCTGGGCGTTGGCCTTCCTCTGTATGTACAGTGACTGGAAATTTTGTAGGTAGTTTCAGCTGTGCATCCGAGGTTCCCAAAGGCACTGACTGGTTGGCCACTGAAGAAGGTAATTCTTCAAAGCCCACAATTGTAAGGAGTTGGTTGGTTTCATTTTCTGCCCACACCTGCATATGTATGGAGCTTAGTATAAACAGCATGGCCAAAACTACAGCCCAAATGCGTGTTGTTCCGTTCGTCCTCATTGTCGACTCTCCTAACAAACCAACATATATGATTCAGCTTCTATATGTGAAAATGATTACAGTACTATACATAGTATATATCGGATGCTAGCTCCTAATATTTAGCCCTTATGGATTATTTTACTACATTTATTTAAAATAAGCTAGTAAATCTAGGGGGGACTGGGCAATTGCCATGGGGGAATGTTCCTTTAGCTCTTCATGGGTAGAGTATCCCCACCCTGCCGCCACACAAGCAATCTCTGCCCTATTGGCGGTGATGAGATCCACATCGGTATCCCCTACATATAGGCAAGCCTCTCTTGGCAGGGCTAAGCTATCGATTACATTCCAAAGTGCCCTGGGATCCGGCTTTGCTATAGAGGTCATTGTCTGGCCCACACATAACTGAAAACGGCCGGAGAAATTGGCGGATACAATGGGCTGCGCCAAGGAGTCGGGTTTATTGGTGAGTACCGCAAGCAGGATTCCCTTTTGTTGCAGCTCAATCAGTAGCTCCTGAACCCCTTCATAGGGTCTTGTTAAGTACATGGGATCCCCACCGTAATTGCCCAAATCGTATTCCCGAATGGGGTCTATGTAGCTTTCCACTTTATCAGTGGGGCATCCTCCCATCTCCAGCAGCCGGGAGTAGTATTCCTTCACGGTAAGCCGACAGAGTGCACGGCACTGCTCCATTGAGATCTGGCCGAATCCAAACTTGGCCAAACACTGGTTGGCATAGTAGATCACTGTATCCAAGGTGTTTAAAAGGGTTCCATCTAAATCAAAAATACATGCCTTGTACATAAAAGCCTCCTAAGTATATGGGTTAAAAGGGATTTTTTGAGTTTAAAGATCCCTTTTGTATCACAGGATAATTGGCTACAGCTGCAGCTTTGCCAGATGCACATCGGTGGCAAAGCTTTCAAAATTGTAAAGCAGATAGATTTGGGCAAACTCGGTCTCTTCCATCAGCTGGGAGACCCGCATAAAATGCCGCAAATCCACCACATATACCTCATCAAAATGATTGGTGAGAAAAGGTGCAAAGGAGTTGCCGTAGCTATCCTTAAACAGCAGAATCCTGGATGGTTCTTTGCCAGGTTGGGCCGAGGGGTTTTTGATAACGGTTAAACCGTTGTTGCCGCGCAAAAAGGCGGCGTATTTATCCCGTTTGTTAAACATTTCGGTATTGTATAGCCCTGGCACAACTTTCTCGTCTATGGTAACCTGTTGCACCGGTAGGTTGTACCAGGTGATGGTATCCGACTTTGCAGAAAAGCGTTTGGCTTTGCTATAGTAGCTGCCATAAAAGCCCTGAACCTCATTGGCTGGCATCTCCTGCAAAGGAACCGGCGTCAGCCCAATGCTGTTTACAAATGCAGCATACCCCAGCCATGCACCATAGGTGGTCCAGTGATGGTCGGTTCGGTAAAAAATATACTCTTGATTGTGGGACGCCAACACCGGGAAGATATCCAATGTTTTCCACCCAGACGGGGCTGCTTGTTGATAAAGCTCCTGAACTACCTCTTGCTGGTCAACAGTGTGTAGGCCTTTGGGCATTTTATCCGTAAGCACTGCATAGGAGTTGGGTATAATGGTCAGGTTTAAATGTGCATCGGGGTGTTTTCGCCCGAAGTCTTGTATAAAAAATAGGTTTTTATACAGTTGGTTTTTGTCTATAGACAATGCCTTTTCAAACATGTAGTCATCCTTGCCATAGACAATCCCGTTGTTTTCCAGCTTACCCAGGGCGGATTCGGTAACCGACTTTAGGGTGATCCATTCATCCCGGCCAGCAAACTGGTCGTTGATATACTCCTCATATTTCATGGAAAAACTGTTGTTGATAATTCCCCGAACGCTGGTTTTGGGCGCTTGTGCCAGGGGGCGATTTTCCATTTCGGAAAACTCCTTTGGCGGGGTGAGCAGATCAAATAGCCAGTATCCCCAAAGGAACACAGCACACAGCAGTAAAGGCAGATAGGTTAACAGCTGTTTACCCTTTCTCATGACCGCTCCTCCTTAAAACCGGAAATACAGAAATGGATTGTAGGTGGAATCCACCAGATACGCCACCGAAATAAGCAAGACCACACCAGCAAAGCCCCATACGACTACCCCATTTGCAGGCAGCTTGTCCCTTAGCTTTCGTAGCACCGGCATGGACAAGAGAATGCCCAGCACAAAGGTAACCCCATAGTTGCGGATATAGTAGATCCAATCGTCCCCCCCTTGCCACACAAACAGGCGGCTCAGGAAAAGGGTCATCTGGCCAAAATCGGTGATGGCAAACAGCACCCAGCTAATGAGTATGAGAAACAGTATATATATTCGGGAGAGCACCTTGCTGCCCTCTAAATATGGCAATAAAAAGGACTTTTCTATACACAGCAGCAAACAGAAAAATAGCCCCCAAAGCACAAAGTTCCAGCTGGCGCCATGCCACAAACCGGTGAGCCCCCATACAATAAAGATATTGAGATACTGCCTGGCCAGCCCTTTTCGATTGCCGCCCAAGGGGATGTATACATACTCCCGGAACCAGCCACCCAAGGTCATATGCCATCTGCGCCAAAACTCGGTAGCGCTTTTGGAGATATAGGGGTAATCAAAGTTGCGGGGGAAGGAAAAGCCCAAAATACCCCCAAGGCCAATTGCCATTAAGGAGTAGCCGCTAAAATCAAAGTAGATCTGCAGTGCAAAGGCCAAAATGCCTAGCCAGGCCAAGGGGGTGGAAATGCCGGTGTAGCCCATCTGCTCAATCTGGGTCCAGAGCGAGCCTATGTTGTTGGCGATAAGCACCTTGCTGCCCAAGCCCATAATGAACAAAAGCACCGATTCCTGCATCCTAGCGGGATGGAATGTGCGGCTTTTCAGCTCTTTGTTGATATCTGTGTATTTCACAATAGGCCCCGCTATCAGTTGGGGGAACAGGGTTACAAAGGTGCCGAAATCTATGAAGTTGTTTTCCGCCTGCACCTTGCCCCGATACACATCAATGGTGTAGCTCATGGTCTGGAAGGTGTAAAAGCTGATTCCCAGCGGCAAAGATAAGCTCAGCATCCCTAACTGGGTACCCAGCAGTGTGTTTAGGTTGCTTACAATAAAATTGGTGTACTTAAAGAACAAGAGGGAACCCAGATTAAACAGCACTGACCCAGTGAGAAACCATCGGCAGGCGGTTTTGTTGCCCCGATGCCGCTCTATTCCCTGGGACATGGCGTAATCCACCACGGTAGAGGCTATCATAATGGGGAAATACCGAACCTCACCCCAGGAATAAAATAGCAGGCTGAGTATAAACAGTGCAGCGTTTTTAAACCGTCTTGGAACCAAAAAATACACCGCCAAGGCGATGGGTAAAAATCGAAATAGAAACAGTATGCTGCTAAAGACCATAGGTGGGTTCTCCTGGACTCATATTTATAAAATAGCCATAACCTGCATTATAACAAAATTGGTAAAAATCTGCAATGCTATTCAAACAGAGTTCTAACACAGGGTGGTACAAGCATACAATAGAGTGGGGAGGTGGCGAATTTGCTATGCCGTGTCACAGATTTGCGTTATAAGGAAGTGATTAATGTCCGGGATGGCAGTTGTTTGGGGTTTGTGTCGGATATTGAGGTGGATACTGTCACCGCCAGAGTGATGGCGCTGATTATA
>CAYNCW010000043.1:0-11853 GCA_964395635.1 uncultured Oscillospiraceae bacterium | reverse complement strand
CTTTGTTTGGTTTATTTCGCTAAAGTGTTACTAGGAAAAATTGTATTCTATACGCATACACCCTGCCGGATACAGTTTCCAATCAAATAGGTGTATGCATCCGGCAACTTTTTGTTTACTGATCTTGCTTTCTCTTTTGATACAAAGCGGTGGTAATGGCGGCAAACTCTGTAATGGATAGCTGCTCCGCCCGACTGGTGGGCGAAATGCCTGCTTGATCCAGCATCTGGGTGCAGGCGGCCTTGTCTATTCCAAAAAAGGCGGACAGGCAGTTGAGTATGGTTTTTCTGCGCTGGGAAAAAGAACCCTTCACCACCTGGAAGAACAGCTTCTCATCGGGAGTTTCTACCGGGGGTTTGTCCAAGATATCTAGCCGTATCACCGCAGAATCCACCTTGGGCGCGGGCAAAAAGGCTTCTCTGGAAACCTCAAACAGCTGCACCGGATTGCTGTAATAGCGCACTGCTGCTGTGATAGCACCGGAATGACGGGAGGGCATTTTGGCACAGATGCGCTCTGCTGCTTCCTTTTGCACCATAACTGTAATGGAGTTTACTGGAAGCCGGGATTCCAGCAGGTGCATCAGGATAGGCGAAGTGATATAGTAGGGCAGATTGGCGCATACAACCACATCCATCCCCGCAAATTTTTCTGCTATCAGCTTGTGCAGGTCTATTTTCAGCACATCTGCGTTGACAATCTCCGCATTGGGGCAATCTGCCAAGGTTTCATCCAGCACCGGCAACAGCCCTGCGTCAATTTCCACACAGACCACCTTCTTACACCGCTGGGCCAGCTCGTAGGTTAGCACACCCACACCGGCACCGATTTCCAAAGCGCCTGTGTGATTATTGGCGCCTCCTTGCATCGCTATCTCCGGGCAGATCTCCGGGTCGATAATGAAGTTTTGGCCAAGGCCCTTGGAAAAGTGAACCCCGTGCCGCTGCATCAGGGATTTGATGTATTTGGGATCGGTTAGTTTGCCCATAGAATTCTCCGCTCTTTTATTGATTTCTTGTGGATTTTTGTGGTATACTGATCTTGTATTTGAAACAGTGAGGAGGGGTAGTGATGAGTGACCTCAGGCGCAGAGATAAAATCAACTACTACTTGGATATCGCCGAAACCGTGTTGGAGCGCGGCACCTGTTTGCGACGAAACTTTGGTGCCATCATTGTAAACAACGACCAGATTATCTCCACCGGTTATGTGGGAGCACCTCGTGGTCGGCGCAATTGCTGCGATGTAGGTGTCTGTACCCGGGAAAAACTAGGGGTGCCCCGTGGGGAGCGATACGAGCTGTGCCGTTCGGTGCATGCAGAGGCCAACGCCATTATCCACGCCGCCAGAAGAGACATGCTTGGAAGTACATTATACCTTGTGGGCAAAGAAAAAGCCACAGGAGAGTTTGTGCAAAACGCAAATCCGTGCTCTATGTGCAAACGCATGATTATGAACGCCGGTATTTCCAAGGTGATTGTGCGGGATGATAAGGACCAGTACCGCAGCATTGTTGTTTTAGATGATTGGGTTATCAACGATGAGTCCCTTTTGGGTGTTACCGGATACTGAGCATCTTCCTATACATATCTGCCGCCGCTTCTACGCGGCGGTATTGTTTTTGTGCAGAATATTGGCAGGTTAAAAACAGCTTGTTTTTAAGCCGTTTTTTATGGTATACTGATAGACACTGCATAATCGAATTCCCCCCTACAAACACTACATATCTGAAAGGAGATTCAGATATGAGTGAATATAAAAAGCCAATGACCAATGCGCAAGAGGAAGAGGAAGTGGACGGCAATGAAATGGTGGATCAGCAAAATGCCGAAACCCAGCAGATTATTGAAACAGGCGCCGTAACCCCCACCAAGGGGAAATATGTTATCCACTGCCTCACCATTGTGGGACAGGTGGAGGGACACTACATTCTGCCTCCTCAAAACAAAACCACCAAATACGAACATGTCATTCCCCAACTGGTTGCTATACAGGAAAACCCGGAAATTGAAGGATTGATCATCATCCTCAACACGGTGGGCGGCGATGTAGAGGCCGGGCTTGCTATAGCCGAGCTTGTATCCGGTATGCAAAAACCCACCGTTTCGCTTGTTTTGGGCGGTGGCCATTCTATTGGTGTGCCACTGGCAGTAAGTGCAAAAAAATCCTTTATCGTTCCATCCGCCACCATGACCATCCATCCAGTTCGTATGAATGGCGTTGTGTTGGGGGTTCCTCAAACACTGAGTTATTTTGATAAAATGCAGGAACGGATCGTTCGATTTGTAGAAGAAAACTCCAACATATCCTCTAAACAGTTCCGGCATTTAATGATGAATACCGGTGAGCTGGTGATGGATGTGGGCACGGTGCTGGATGGCCAACAAGCAGTGGAGAGAGGCCTTATCGACCATTTGGGCGGGCTTAACGACGCGATTGAATGCCTGTATGATTTGATTGAACAGGATAAAGCGGAAAGGCAGCGCCAGCAGGAGCAGGAAGAAGAGATGCGGCCCAAGACCAAACGCCGCAGTCAGCAGTCGCCAAAATCTCAGGCAAACAAAGTGCGTCCCCGCCAAAGAGCCACCGACAGAGAATATAGAGTGCGACACGGATATGTGGCTAGTCAGGAGATGCCCCAAGCCTATTCTAGCGTGCAAAAAAACCTAACGGATAGCGATACTTTAAACCAGCTGATTCCTGCCCACAATATATCCCAGCTTATTGACCAAATGCAAAACCGCAGGCAGCATAGTGTGCAGAACAGCGCGCATACACTATACAAATCTAGGCACAAACGCCGTCCTCAGGATCTATCCCATAAACCGGCCGCTTATAATGGAGGGGGGGAACATTGCAATGTTAATCCATTCGGTCACCCCGCCCCACATGCTGATTGAGCAGCCCAGCTTGCCTTCGTTGGAAACCCGCGCCATTGATGGCGGGTATATGGAGATGTATAAAACCCCACAGGGGCTACAGATGGCACGTCTTTGTTCCACCGACCCATCCATGTATCTGCGCAAAGAGTATTCGCCTGGCAACATGTACTCCGGCAGATAGCTTTGCTGTGGCAGGCCCAGCGCCTGCCCTTACATAATGGTTTTACACATAGGGGTATTACAAAGCGTCTCCAATTCCGGTGGGTATATCCGGCACTGCACTATACTATTATGAATACGAGGGGAGATTTTTTTGTCAATCACCAATGCCATAGTGCAAGGAATTGTTCAAGGACTAACCGAGTTTTTACCGGTGTCCAGTTCTGGGCATCTGTCTTTGGTCCAGTATTTCACCGGCCAAAGCGGAGAAACTGGAGCATTTTTTGCAGTGTTATTACATATGGGCACATTGCTGGCTGTGTTTATTGCCTTTTACAAAACCATTTTGGGACTGGTTGCCGAATTCTTAGCCATGATTGGCGACATTTTTAAAGGGCGATTTAGCATTTCCCACGCCAAACCGCGGCGCAGAATGATTTTCTTACTAATTGTCTCTCTGGTGCCTATGGCCCTTACCGTTCTCTTTAAAGATTGGTTTAGCGCTCTTTCCAGCGACAACAGCATTCTTGTGGAGGGATTCTGTTTCTTGCTCACCAGCTTTTTGTTGTTTGTATCCGACCGATGCATAAAAGGGCGCAAAAACGCCTCAAACATGAACTATCGAGATGCAGCTGTCATCGGTGTTGTACAGGCAATTGCGCCGCTGCCTGGTTTGTCCCGTTCTGGCTCCACCATATCCACCGGACTGATTTTGGGGTTGGACAGACAATTTGCCGTAGCCTTTTCCTTTATTATGGGCATTCCTGCAGTGCTGGGCGCCAATTTGTTGGAGCTGAAAGACGCTGTGGGCCAAGGCATGGACGTATCGATAGGCGTTCTGCTCATTGGCATGGCAAGCGCATTGATTTTTGGACTTTTGGCAATTAAAATGGTGAACTGGCTTGTCACTTCCGACAAATTTAAATACTTTGCGTGGTATACACTGATACTTGGTATCCTTACAGTAATGGTAGCGGTTCTGGATATTTTCACCGGTCATGCCATTCAAACTATGGTTGCGAGCCTATTTGCTTGACCTGAAAATGCGGTCACAGACAGCCAAAGGCCGCCTTTACATGTTGCAAATAACGAGTTTATCGGGGATTGTCATAGCCTCTGAAATCAGGTGTTCCGTATGCATACGGCTACTGTATCCCGCCAAGAATCCGGGTAGAAAACCCTATACCTTGGCGGGCTGTGCAGCGCCATTCTATTTTTTTACATATCCGCTTACCCAACAAGCCAACTACAGTATAGAGGTGAAGGTATACACTATGGCAAAAGCGTCTAAAAAACCTACTACCCGTAAAAAAAACACAACCAAGTCCACCAAAAGCAACCTTCAGGCAAAAAAGCAGATGTGGGCAGTGGTATTGTTTGCACTGGGTATCCTCATTGGCGCACTTACCCTGGTACAAGGGGACAAGCTCTGGAAGATATTCCACAACTGTTTGCTGGGAATGTTCGGTTGGAGTGTCTACTTCTTGTCGCCGCTGATGATCTACATCGCTGTTGTGGCAGCGCTGGACAAGCCACTGAGCTCCATTAAGGCAAAGCTGTGGCAGATGGGGCTGCTGATTATCTTAATCTCCGGAGCCATTCAAATATTTGGCAGTGGCCTTCCAACCGAAAGCACGATTGTGGACAACATAGTTTACCTATACAAAACCGGCGTGGCGTTAAAGGGTGGCGGCATTGCAGGGGTTGTGTTTTCCTACCCCCTTATCTCCCTATTTGACAAAACCGGTGCCTCCATTATTATCTCCCTACTTATCTTTGTGTTTGTAATGCTGCTGACCGGTTCCACTTTAATCAGCCTGTATCACTATATCACAAGGCCGGTAAAAGGTTTGGAGGATATCTACGCAGCCCAGATGGAAGCCGGAGCCGAAGCCAGAGCCTACAAGCAGCAGCGTCCCGAAAAGCCTGCCAAGTCTGCCCGGTTTAATATTGACGTGGAGATCGACCAAGAAGATCCCCCCATGCCCACACACCCGGTGCAAGCAAAGAAACCGGAACCAATACCGGAGTTTGCCCCCTTTGTGCTTCAGGAAACCCCTGCAACTGTGGATATGCCGGTGGAATACATTTCCGCTGAAGAATTTGTGCAACCAACCCCTGTACAGCTGGATCTGCCCGAGCCTGAGCCAGCACTGGAGCTTGCGCCAGAGCTGCCTAAATCACATCCCCTGGAGGACGAAATCCTCAAGGCACAAGAATCAGACAGCGAGATTGAGGATATTGTGGGCCGCTTTGTGGAAGAGCACAGCCGCATTCAGATGCAGCAGCCACAACCGGTTAGTACTGCCCAGCCCCAATCTGTCCCGCTGTTTGAAGCACCCCCGGAGCCGGTAAACAGAGAGTATCGCCGCCCCCCCCTGCGGCTGTTAAAGCCCAGCACTGCACCCTCCAGCGCAGATATTACCGAAGAGCTCAAACAAAATGCCCAAACCTTGGTGGATACCCTGAAAAGCTTTGGGGTGCAAACCAGAATTACCGATATCTGCCGTGGTCCTGCGGTAACCCGGTACGAGTTGCAGCCATCTGCCGGTGTAAAAATTAGCAAGATTACCGGTCTTTCCGACGATATTGCTTTGAACTTGGCATCTGCTGGTATCCGTATTGAAGCCCCTATCCCCAACAAGGCTGCGGTGGGCATCGAGGTACCCAACAAGCATATCAGCGTGGTGAGTATCCGGGATATTTTGGAATCCCCTGAGTTTCAAAACGCCGATTCCAGCCTGACAGTGGCATTGGGGAAAGATATAGCCGGCAACATTATGTTGGCGGATATCGGCAAAATGCCCCATGTTCTTATTGCAGGTGCTACCGGTTCCGGTAAGTCGGTTTGTATAAACTCGATTATTATCAGCTTATTGTATAGGTCCTCCCCCGAGGAGGTAAAGCTGCTTATGGTGGATCCCAAGGTGGTGGAGCTGGGAGTATACAATGCAGTTCCACATCTGCTGGTGCCGGTGGTAACCGACCCCAAAAAGGCTGCCGGAGCATTGGGCTGGGCGGTGAGCGAGATGCTGGATAGATACAAAACCTTTGCTGCCCACGGTGTGCGGGATCTGGCAGGATACAACCGTCTTGCCCAAAAGAGCAGCGAATTGGCCCCCATGCCCAAAATTGTGATTGTCATAGACGAGCTTGCAGATTTGATGATGGCAGCCCCCAATGAAGTGGAAGACTCTATCTGCCGTTTGGCTCAGATGGCCCGTGCTGCAGGTATGCATCTGGTTATCGCCACACAGCGCCCGTCGGTGGATGTTATCACCGGTGTAATCAAGGCCAACATCCCTTCCCGTGTTGCCTTTGCTGTATCCTCCCAGGTGGACAGCCGTACTATTTTGGATATGGGCGGCGCAGAAAAATTGCTGGGACGAGGGGATATGCTGTTTTATCCCGTGGGTGCCTCCAAACCTCAGCGTGTACAGGGTTGCTTTGTAACCGATTCCGAAGTAGAAGCGGTGGTAACCTATGTGAAGATGGAGGATGCAGTGGTTTACAATCAAGCCATTGTGGAAGAAATAGACCGCCATGCTGCCACCGAAAAGGCGGGTAAAAATGGTAATAGCAACTCTGGGGATGAGGATGAAGACGATATGTTGCCACAAGCCATTGAATGTGTGGTGGAGGCAGGCCAAGCTTCTACCTCTCAGCTGCAGCGAAGGCTCAAGCTGGGTTATGCCAGAGCAGCCCGGATTATCGACCAGCTGGAGCAAAAGGGTATTGTTGGCCCCTTTGAGGGCAGCAAACCCCGTCAGGTGTTGATAAGCAAAGACCGGTGGCTGGAAATGAAGTTGTCCGGCGCGGAGGATGCTTTGCTGCGCACTTCTGATTCCTCCTTTCTTCCTATGGAGGAATCGGCGCCTTTTTAAACGTTTTGGTTTTTCAAGTGGGGTTTGTTTTTACCCCCAAGCGGAGCGCCACCTTGCCCCTTATGCCGGGGCGGGCAGTTACTTTTGTCACCACACAAAAGTAACCAAAAAGTGGTTTAAGAAACCCTTCGTTTCTTAAAAATCTTCCGCTTGGGCTTCTGCTGTTTCGGCGGAGGTGTACAGGGATACTCTTTTCTTAAGCCCTACCGTCCGCCGACCTTCTTTTCTTTTATTGGCGGAAAAGAAAAGAAGGCAAAAGAAAACTAGCCCTCCCAGCTATGCCGCTGTGGCGGTTACGGGGCGGGGATAGTGTGGGCTGCTGTTTGGGGTTGGCTTTTGGGGCTCTGCATTTCGGCGGAGGTTTACAAACATGCTCTATCCCAAACCCCTACCGTCCGCCGATCATTGGCAATCCGCTCTGCCACTGTAGGGGCGACCTTTGGTCGCCCGCAGTATATCTATGGCTACTGCTGTGGCTATGGTTGTGGTTGAGACGTTTATCTTAACCTATCGGACGAGCACAGCTCGCCCCTACCAGCGGCTGCTTGCTCTCGCCTATAAATGATTCCCCCAACTCCCATTGTAGAGGTGACCATTGGTCATCTGTGGCTACAGTATGGGACTGATTCTCCCGGCTATACCGTCGTATATTTATTAAATCTTTGTTAGTAAGGAGCAATATGTCTGAATTTTTACCCCTATCCCTGAAAGAAACCCAGGCCAGAGGCTGGGATCAGGTGGATTTTGTTTGTGTAACAGGTGATGCCTATGTGGATCATCCCTCCTTTGGTATCGCTATTATCTCCCGGCTCTTGGAGTCTATGGGCTTTCGGGTAGCTATGATATCTCAGCCCAAAACACAACAGGACTATACCCGATATGGGCAGCCCCATTTTGGTTTTTTTGTAACCAGTGGCAACATTGATTCTATGGTATCTCACTATACCGCAGCCAAACGCCGCCGCTCGGATGACCCTTATACAGCGGGCAATGTGGCGGGAAAACGCCCTGACCGTGCTGTGATTGTCTACAGCAACAGCATTAAAGAGATATACCCCCAGTGCCCGGTGATTATCGGGGGCTTGGAAGCGTCTTTTCGCCGGTTTGCCCACTATGATTACTGGGAGGATACTGTGCGCCCATCAGTTTTGTTGGATAGCGGCGCTGACCTATTGTCCTACGGTATGGGGGAGCTGCAAACCCGGGAAATTGCCCAGCGTTTGGCTGCGGGGGAGGCTGTTTCCTCCCTCACCGATATTCGGGGAACCTGCTATCTTTGTGGGGAAGCCCAACTGCCCAGAGAGGCGGTGTCCTGCGCTTCCTTTGAAAAGGTAACACAGGACAAAACCCTATACGCCAAGGCTTATCGCTTACAACTGGAACAGCAGGACAGCATCACCGGCAAGCCGGTTATTCAAAAACACGGCCCCAGCCAGTATTTGGTGCAAAATGCCCCTATGCGCCCCCTCACCACCCAAGAGCTGGATGAGGTGTTTGCACTGCCCTTTAAGCGGATGTATCACCCCTCCTATGAGAGCCTGGGAGGGGTTAAAGCCATAGAAGAGGTGGAGTTTTCCATCATGCACAACCGGGGCTGTTTTGGTGGGTGCAACTTTTGCTCCATCGCCTTTCATCAAGGCCGCGCCGTCACCGCCCGCAGCAAGGCCTCTGTACTCAAGGAAGGCAAAGAAATCACCTCCAACCCCCGGTTTAAGGGATATATCCACGATGTAGGCGGTGCCACAGCCAACTTCCGTGGGCCTTCCTGTGAAAAACAG
Source organism: uncultured Oscillospiraceae bacterium (assembly GCA_964395635.1). Classification (GTDB taxonomy): domain Bacteria; phylum Bacillota; class Clostridia; order Oscillospirales; family Ruminococcaceae; genus WRAV01. Next base: position 3,150 of record CAYNCW010000043.1, on the reverse strand, counting down.
GTTACCAAGGGAGTTTGTACCCACCGCAAATGCCTTGCCCCTACTCCCTGCCCTAATTTGAAGGCGGATCACCAAGAATACCTGGAAATTCTGCGGGAGCTTAGAGAGATGCCGGGGATCAAAAAGGTGTTTGTACGCTCCGGGCTACGGTATGACTATATCAATCAGGATAAAAATCAAGCTTTTCTCAAGGAGCTTATCACCCACCATGTCAGCGGCCAGCTGAAGGTTGCTCCCGAACATTGCAGCCCCACCGTGTTGGATAAGATGGGCAAGCCCCATATTGGCGCCTTTGAGCAGTTTGCTAAAAACTTTTACTCCATCACCAAACAAGCGGGCAAAGAGCAGTATCTGGTGCCTTACCTGATGTCCTCCCACCCCGGTGCAACTATAAAAGAAGCGGTTACACTGGCGTTGTTTTTAAAGAAACACAACCTGCGACCAGAACAGGTGCAGGATTTTTACCCCACCCCGGGTACCGCCTCCACCTGCATGTACTACACCGGCCTGGATCCCTTTACCATGGAGCCTGTCTATGTGGCCAAGGATCCCAAAGAAAAGGCAATGCAGCGGGCCTTGCTCCAGTACTTTCGCAAGGAGAACCATCCGATGGTGCGGGAAGCACTGCTGTTGGCAAAGCGCAGGGATTTGATTGGCCCTGGCCATGGCTGTTTGGTACCGGAGGATAGGCGGTATAAGGCTGCTGCTACCTCCCCAACCAAAAAGAATGGGGCAACCGGGCACGGCAAAGGGCAAAAGAAGCGGAGATAATTGTTGCTGTGGGTACCCCTCTCCCACACTTGACCCTTAAAGAAGGAGCAATCATGGCAAGACGCAGAGAAGGACGACGCACAAAAATCAACCGTATAGTCATCCTGCTGGTATCGGCAGTGGTGGCCTTCTGTGTGTTGGGCTCAATTGAAGAAAAGCACGGACTGGCTTTGGGGCTGCCCAAGTTGGAGATCCCCTCCGCACAGTGGCTACTTTCCTATATCGACGATTTCGGCGATTCCTCCACCCCCAAGAGCAACGCTCTGGCTGTATCCACCACCCCCATCTCCGCCGACCTAGAGGTGCATATGATTGATGTGGATCAAGCAAAGAGCATCCTGATAAAAGCCCCGGAAAAAACTGTGCTGATTGACGCAGGAGAAAACAGCCAAGGCATGGATGTGGTGCGGTATCTAAATGCACATGGGGTTACAAGCATTGATATTCTTATCGGCACCCACCCCCATTCCGACCATATCGGCGGTATGGATACAGTGATTCAAAACATGCCGGTAGGTCTGGTAATTCTGCCGGATCTTCCCGATGAGTTGGTGCCCACCACCAAAACCTATACCGATATGCTGGAGGCCATTTTAGATAGCCAGCTACCTGTACAGGCAGCTACCCCCGGCAACCAATACCCTCTGGGGGATAATGCCACCTTGACCATACTAGCCCCCACCGATACCTTCCCGGATCTCAACGATATGTCGGTTATGACCCGGCTGGTATATCAGGATACATCCTTTTTGTTCACCGGAGATGCGGGTATGCATTCCGAAGCCCGCATACTCAAAGAGGATTTACAAGCAGATGTGCTGGAGGTGGGCCACCACGGCAGCAACACCTCCACCAGTCAGGCATTTTTGGATGTTGTACAACCCCGGGTTGCCCTGATTTCCTGCGGGGTGGACAACAGCTATGGCCATCCTCACCGCGAGGTGGTGGAACGACTCAAAGGTATCCGGGCGGAGATTTACCGCACCGATTTAAACGGCACCGTGGTAGTATATTCCGACGGGCAGGATATTCAGGTACAGACCCAAAAATAGCAAGGAGGGCTTGTCTGTGAACAGAGTACTGGTAGTGGATCGCATCAACCAAAGCTTCGCCATATGTGAAACTCCACAGCGGGAAATGCTGCAGATTCCCCTAGAAGCGTTACCCCCAAATACACAGGAGGGCGACTGTGTTTGGGAAACTCCACAAGGATACCATCCTGCGCCGGAAGAAACTGAAAAAAGACGAAAATACAACCTTTCTTTACAGCGAAAGCTGTTTGGAAAACAGGGGTAAAACAAAGAAGCCCAGCAGCTTTGCTGGGCTTCTTTTTCTTTTAGCATCACTATAGCCCGCCTTGTATCAATGCTGCACACAGTGGTATTGTCAGAATGCTAATCAAGGTGGATCCAAAGGTGAGCTTGGAACAGAGGATTGGGTGATTGTCCATCTGGGTGCTCAAAGCACTCATAGAGTTTGCGGTGGGCATGGCACAACCTATACACAAAACCCCCAAGAGCACAGGATCCTGTATAAACTTCTTGAGTAACAGGAAAGAGAGCAGCGGCATAGCCAGCAGCTTGACAAAGGAGACTAAGTACACCCGATGGTCGATAAACAGATCCCGTATCCGGTTTTGGGCCAGAGAATACCCAATAATGATCATACCCACCGGGCTCAGTGTGCCGTTTACCATCTCCATTCCCACCAGCAAAGGCTGAGGTATTTGTATCGAGAAGAGGAACAATATAAAGCCAAGCACCGCCCCCAAAATACCGTTGTTGAGCATGATTGTGCGCAGCATTTGTTTGAGGCTGCGTTTTTTTTCAGGGTCACCCAGCCCCAGTAAATAAATGCCCACTGTAAAACAAAGGACATTAAAGGTGAACATCAGGGCAGCTAGTGCAAACATCCCCTCTTCACCGTAGATACTCAGCAGGATGGGTCTGCCCATAAAGATAGAGTTGCTAAACGCTCCACAAGCCACCCATGCTCCGGTCTCCCGCAGGGGAATCTTGCGCAAGAAACAGATAACCAAGCCCACGCATACCCCTACCGCTGTCACCACCGTCATTCCCACCATCATAACTCCCAAATCCATAAGGCGCTGGGTGGAATAAGGCAGGTTGATACTGAGAATCAAAGCTATGGGTATGCCTATCTTAGTGAGATAGGCGCTGAGGCATTTGATGGCTTGTTGGTTAAATATATTGGTTTTGGCGGCTATGTAACCCAGGAGTATCACAAAAAATAGCCCCACCAATTGGCGCAGTACAATTATTGAAATCATCGTTTGTGCTTCTTACCCCTTTTTTATAAAAAATACATAAAACATTTATGGCATCAACACGCAAAAACCAGTATACTATAAATACACAG
>CAYNCW010000042.1:0-11897 GCA_964395635.1 uncultured Oscillospiraceae bacterium | reverse complement strand
TTGCTGCGGCTACAAGGGGAATATCATAAAAGACTTTTTTGCAAACAATTATCTGCACACATCGGATGTAACCATTGATTTGGCCAACAACAAGATGGAAGTACATAGCAATCTATCTGAACCATGGAAGGTCACCTTGGTAGACACCGGGCTTGGAACCATGACAGGTGGGCGTGTAAAAAGAATTCAGCCTTATGTGGGTGAAGAAACCTTTATGCTTACCTATGGGGATGGGGTTTCCAGTGTTAATATTCAAGATCTGGTTGCTTTTCATCGCAGCCATGGCAGGGTTGCAACCATTTCCTCTGCGCAACCCGCGGGAAGATTCGGTGTATTGGATATAGATGAAAATAACTTGATTTACAGCTTTAAGGAAAAGCCAAAACAGAGCGGTTCGTGGGTAAATGCAGGGTTTTCTGTATTTGAAAGCAAAATATTTGAATATATCGACGGTGACCACACCATTTTTGAAAGAGAGCCTTATGAAAGGGTGGCCAACGACGGCCAGATGGTTGCATTCCGCCACGATGGCTTCTGGTATCCCATGGATACTATGCGGGATAAGGAATATCTTGAAGAGCTCTGGGCCAGCGGCCATGCTCCATGGAAATGCTGGAGTTGACCCAAGATGAAGAGGGTATTGATTACTGGGTCCAACGGGTTTATCGGTAAAAACTTAGCCCAACAGCTCTCAGCAGACTATACAGTTTTTGCTCCCGGCAGCAGGCAGCTGGATTTAACAGACCAGCATGCAGTAAAGGCGTATTTACACCGAGAACAGTTTGATGTACTCATTCACAGTGCCGCACTGTTGGATAACCGCAACACTTGTCCTCCCCAGGATATGCTGCTGGAAAAAAACCTGCGGATGTTTTTTAATTTAGAAGGTTGTAGAGATGAATACGGAAAAATGCTATACTTTGGTTCAGGGGCAGCTTATGGGCGAAACCTATGCCCCCCTCTTGTGAAGGAGTCCCATTTGGGTCGCCACATTCCCTGGGATCCCTATGGGTTTTCAAAATACATTATGGCAAACACAGCCCAAGCCTCTCGCCAAATTTATGATCTAACACTGTTTGGTGTGTTTGGAAAATACGAGGACTGGCGCATCCGCTTTATTTCCAATGCATGTTGCTGTGCGGTATTGAATCTGCCTATCAAAATTAAGCAAAATCTTTTTTTTGACTATCTTTATGTGGAGGATTTGGTGACAATTGTACGATGGTTCATGGAGCATCAACCCCAGCATCAGAGGTATCACGTGTGTACCGGTAGCAGAATCGATTTGTATACACTGGCTCAGATGGTCAAAATTGTATCCGGAAAGGACATAAATATTCAGGTTGCTCAACAAGGCTATGGATGTGAATATACAGGTGATAATCAAAGGTTGATGGATGAACTGGGTGAATTTGCATTCACCAGCCTCCACGACAGCATTGCACAGCTCTACCAGTATTATCTGGAGAATCAACCTGCCATAGACAAGGAGAGCATCTATGAATCACCATGAATCACTCCGGGCGCAAATTCTCGATCTCACAAGGCAATATTACCAGAGTAAATTCGGCACTACAACTACCTTTAAGGAAGGAGACCGGATTCCCTATGCCGGAAGAGTATTCGATGAATCTGAACTTGTGGACTTGGTGGATTCATCGCTGGAATTCTGGCTGACTGCCGGGAGGTATAGTCAACAATTTGAAAAGGATCTTGCGCGTTTTCTGGGGGTTTCCCACTGTTCCCTTGTAAATTCCGGTTCATCTGCCAATCTACTTGCCTTTATGGCCCTTACATCCCCCAAGCTGATGGAGAGAAAGATTGAACGAGGGGATGAGGTCATCACTGTGGCTGCCGGGTTCCCCACAACGGTGGCACCAATTGTTCAGTATGGAGCTGTGCCGGTTTTTGTGGATATGACCATTCCCCAATACAATATCGACACCACCATGCTGGAGCAAGCACTTTCTCCAAAAACCAAAGCGGTGATGATTGCACACACCTTGGGCAACCCCTTTGATTTGCAAGCAGTGCGTGCTTTTTGCGATACACATGAACTCTGGCTAATAGAGGACAACTGCGATGCCTTGGGTGCAAAATATGCTATCAACGGACAGTGGCACTATACCGGCACTGTTGGGGATATTGGAACCTCCAGCTTTTATCCACCCCATCATATGACCATGGGGGAAGGCGGAGCAGTTTATACAAACAATAGCACTCTTTACCGCATCGTCAATTCCCTGCGGGATTGGGGACGGGATTGCTGGTGTGATCCCGGTGTTGACAATACCTGCAAACGGCGGTTTTCTCAGCAATTTGGAGAGCTGCCTTATGGCTATGATCACAAATATGTCTATTCCCATTTTGGATACAACCTAAAGGCCACCGATATGCAGGCAGCTGTAGGCTGTGCCCAGCTTAAAAAGCTGACCCAGTTTATCAGCCAGCGCAACCAAAACTGGCAAAAGCTTAAGGATGGCCTATTGGAGTGTACAGATGATTTCTATCTGCCGGAGCCCTCTGCCCAATCGCAACCCAGCTGGTTTGGGTTTATGCTGACCCTACGCCAGAATGCTGGTTTTTCACGGGATGAGATAACCACCTATCTGGAGCAAGCAAATATTCAAACCCGCAATTTATTCGCAGGCAATTTACTTAAGCATCCATGCTTTGATCAAATGAGGGCTACAAAACAAGGATACCGCTGTATCGGCACATTAGAACAAACGGACAAAATTATGCGAGATACCTTTTGGATAGGGGTTTATCCAGGGATGAATGATGAAAAAATACTATATATGATTCAAAAAATAAAAGACTTTGTATTGGGGGCAGCAAAATGAATCCAGAGTTTTGGAAAGGTAAGACAGTACTTGTTACAGGGCATACAGGGTTTAAAGGGGCTTGGCTTTCCCTTTGGCTGACCAAACTGGGGGCAAATGTGGTTGGATATGCGCTAGAACCCTACACCCCTAAGGATCTCTTTACACTCAGCGGCCTGCAGGATCATATGATTTCCATCATCGGCACTATCTGCGACCCAGAGGCTATTCAAGATATATGTACAAAATATCAGCCGGAAATTGTCTTTCACCTTGCCGCACAGCCCTTTGTGCGGCTCTCCTATACCCTTCCCAAAGAAACCTATGAGGTCAATGTTATGGGCACCTTGCATGTTTTGGAGGCGGCTCGCCACACAAGCAGTGTGAAAGCGGCCATAATGATTACCACCGACAAGTGCTACGAAAATACAGGCCAACTTTGGGGGTATCGCGAAACAGACCGGTTTGGAGGGCATGACCCCTACAGTGCAAGCAAGGGGTGCACAGAACTTCTGATAGCTTCTTACAGAAGATCCTTTTTCCAACCCGATGCAGCAACTGGTGGGCATCCTGCCGGGGTTGCAAGTGCAAGGGCAGGAAATGTAATTGGAGGTGGAGACTGGGGCCAGGACCGTATCGTTCCAGACTGTATTCGCTCTTTAGAAGCAGATATCCCTATACGGATACGTAGCCCCTATGCTATCAGGCCATGGCAGCATGTTCTAGAGCCGTTGTCAGGGTATTTGTTGCTTGCCGAAAGACTGTTTGACAATCCTGCTCAATATTCCCATGGATGGAACTTTGGCCCAGAAAACAACGGCACCGCAACGGTTATGGATATGGTGCGCACCGTGATAGCCGAGTATGGCACCGGCTGCTTGGAATTTGAACCTACCCTAAATGCCCCCCATGAAGCAGAGCGGCTCACCCTGGATATTACCAAAGCGCGAGAGCTATTGAACTGGAAACCCCGTCTTGACTTTAAACAGACGGTGGCATTCACGGTAGATTGGTATAGACGATACCCAAACGAGAATGTATACGACCTGTGTATGGAGCAAATCGATACCTATACAAAAGCTTGGGAGCAGCATTAGCTGTATACGAAAAAACAGGTACCTGATTTATCCTACAATCAGAACCTGTTTTTTTATATCCCTATACACCTTACAAGAGCATTGTCAGCCAATACATGGTACGCGTTGAATCCAACTTGATTGCGCAGAGGGCATGTGGTATACTGCATAAGTGCGTTTTTTAACACCCAACTGTTTTTAAAAGCTTTTTTGAAACAAAAACTGAGAGGAGAACAAAAACAACCGTGAAAAAAACCAAACTACTTACCATATCCCTGATTGCTGCACTGATTTTGTCCATGGCTGGATGTACCCAGCAAGCCCCTGCCCCAGCTGCATCCTCTTCCGAAACATCAGATGCTGTTACATCCGCCACAGAGGAACCAGCGGCATCCGAACCCGGCACCGCTGAAACTGAAACAGCACCCTTTGATTTAGAATGGTCTGTCCAACCTACATTGGGCCTTGTTAAAGGCGATTACTACCATATTGAAGAACGTTTTCGCCAGGGACATCTGGGTGTATTTGAGGTGGTAAAATCAGAGGACAAGCTGGTTCATGTAGAATTTAATGAAACCACCCGCCCCAACTACTACAATCGTTTTTATCAAAATGTTCCCAAACGTATGTCAGAATATAACTTTGATATGGGAAGCAAGGTTGGCGCTGCTTGGATTCAAAGCGTTTTGCTGGTAGAAAAGCAAATGATAGATCAGCAGCGCATTACTGGCGAATTTGACGTGGTTTCCGGTGCCTCCAACAGCATCAAACAATCCATGATCCCCTTGGCAGAAAAGCTGGAAGCCCAGATGGCGCAGCCCTCCAATCAGCGGTATTATCGGTTGGCAGAGGAGTTGGGCGGCGGCTTAACCGCCCGGTTAACCGTTATTCTTACCGATGGTGCAATATCCCATGTAGCATATGATGAAATCTTTGCAGATTCTCCAGAACAAATTGAAAGCGAAGATATGAAACAATACTACAGACTATCCAAGTACGAAAGTGTAAAATATGACGAACCCTCTCGTATTGGTTTTAATGTACAGATGGATGCACTGAATGAGAAGGTTACCCAAACACAAAACCTGTTGGATATTTCTGAGCTTCCTGCCATTGATGAAACCGGAAACTATGCCTCCAGCGGATTCACCGTCCGCAACGGTGCCTGGGACAATTACCTGCGCCTGGCAGAAACACTGTTAACCGAGATTCAAACCGACGGCTATTTGAAATAACCTAACATATCTGCAAAAAGAGGATCTGGAAAATACGCCGGATCCTCTTTTTTTATCCCCTAAATGGTAGTTATAGACCCCATCCATCCCGCAAACTATCTCGTAACTCCTTGGCGGCCTGTTGACTATCGTCGCTTTTCATAATAGCTGATACCACTGCAATACCATTGATCGGGCTATCCTTCAAACGATGGATGGTATCCTTATTCAGTCCCCCAATTGCAACCACCGGAATAGACACAGCCCCACAAATTGAATCTACAGTTTCAACCGATGTTAAAATCGTCTTTACCTTGGTGGTGGTTGGACAAATGGCGCCAACCCCCAGGTAATCTGCCCCTTGGTTGCTTGCTTCCACTGCCTGAGGCACTGTTTTGGCAGTTGCTCCAATAATTTTATTGGGCCCTAAAAACCGGCGGGCAATCTCTACTGGCATATCGCTTTGGCCAAGATGCACACCGGCAGCATCACAAGCCAGCGCAACATCAAACCGATCGTCTATGATCAACGGCACGTTATAGGCATCTGCAATGTGCTTTACCTTAATTGCTAAAGATAGGTACTCCCGGGTTGTGGTATTTTCCTTTTCCCGTAGCTGCAGTAGAGTTACACCGCCTATCAGCGCCTGTTCTACCCTATGCAAAAACAGCTTCTCATCCATACCGGTTTTGTCAGTAACCAGATACAGGCTTGTATTAAACAACAATCGTTTCATCCCCCAAACAATCAAATAGTGCGCTTTTAAATTGCCCCAGGCCGCCGGCCTTCTCAGCCTTTTCTCCGCAAATCCCCCAAAGAGTTGTGGCTGCAACAGCCCCCCTTACAGTGTTGCCCACCGCAACAAAGGTGCTGATAAGTGCACCCAAAACACACCCAGTTCCGGTTATCTTGGCCAGCATAGGGGTTCCACGATTCACCTGGTAAACCTCATTGCCATCTACAATCATATCCACCGCACCGGTGCATACAATAACAGCGTTGCTCTTTTGGGATAATGCCTTTATAAGCAGTAGAATATCCTGCCCAGTGTGGCTATACCCTGCATCCACACCTTTGCCATTCCCCTCTTTACCACACAGCGCCAATATTTCGGATACATTACCTTTAATCACACACGGCCTACACTCCTGGATAAACTCATGGGCAAAAGAGAGGCGCAGATTGCTGCATCCAACGCCAACAGCATCCAGCACCTTGGGCAGCATCACCCTTCCGGATAGCCGCATAGCTTGCATTTTGCTGTCGGATATCCCACCTAGATTTACATACAGTGCGTCTGCCTTTTGTGTAATCTCCTCCACCTCACCCGGGTGTTCTGCCATGATGGGGGAACCACCCACAGCCAATATGGCATTGGCACACATTTCAGAGGTGATATGGTTAGTGATGCAGTGTATTAACGGCCCTGTGGTCAGTATTTTGCTGCGTATAGTTTGCAGATCTGCTATCATACAGGTTTACCCCCAGTTTATTTTGTATCTTACCCAGCAGCCCAGTTTTGGCCAGTGCCTTTAAAAACAGATAGGCTGCACCTCCCCCAATCAGTGTTCCACCGATAAACAAAGGGGTATAGAAAAACCAGCTCAGTCCGCCCTTGCCCCACAGAAAGGTCATTACCGGGTAGGATACCACCGAACCGATAATCCCTGTACCGATAATCTCCCCCAGAACGGCAAAGATGATTTTTCCTTTGCTCAGCCGATAAAATACACCTGACAAAACCGCCCCAAACACTGCCCCTGTAAGGGCAAGAGGCGGTATTCCCATAAACAGCATACGGATTACCCCTATCATACCAGCACAGAGCAGCGCATACCATGGCCCCAAAAACACCGCACAGGTTACATTAATTAAATGCGCCATAGGACACATCCCCTCAATTCGCAGTATGGGGGATATCACAACCCCAATGGCTACAAATACAGACAGGGTGCTATTTCTCAGCAGTTTGTTATCCACAGTTTATCCTCCAATTCCTTTGCTTGATCCAATTTTCCTCTCTAACCTCTATACGATTTTTTCGTTCTCTTACCGCCTTTCCGCTCTGAACCCAAAACAAAAAGCGGAATATGCCAAAAGACATATCCCGCCTATACCATCAAGCGTTTATCCCTACGTTGGCATTATCCAAATCAGGTCCATGGGTCGAGATTGCAATCTCCTCTCAGCCTGCTACACAAGCTCCCCAGCATATTCTATTTTGTTAATCAACCAAACTATAGCATATATTTCCCTAAGGATCAACTATCTTTATGAAACAAAGGAAACCTTCCGCCCTATGATACTATCCGCGCTTGAAAAACCAACGATGTGTTGTTACAGACATCTTGTGCAACTATTCATATATACTTACACTATCTTTAAACTCAAGTCTTACCCAGAGTATTCCGATATATCTAGTGTGAATTATCTGTTTAGGAATTTTATGCAGATACTAAAATTTTTTGGTCAAAATATATCATCCAGTATATTTTAGACAAATTCCGACAAATTATTGACACTATATCCAATTATTGCTATACTGAATAAAACGATTTAATAGCAATAATGTCCAAAATCAAAACAATGAACGTGATGTTCCAAATTATTTGAATTTCATATCCTTGGCCACAAGCATTGACCATGTTTCAAGCACCCAACGCATATAGAGGTAAACCAATTTCTTTTGTTGTGTTATCGCCCACCTCCATGGGGCCAAAAGATGGTAATCGGCCTTCTATCCTTAGTCCAGTCTGTGGACGCGGGCTGTGTTCCGGCATAATGGTGCTGGTATTTCATCTGCGAAAGGGAAATTGCAATGTTGCATGTTTGCTCCGTCAGTGGAAATCTTCCCGAAAAATTCTTCTCCCCCATGAACCGTAAAAATCCAAAATTCCGCCGGCTTGTCAATGAACTAAAAGCCGCTATAGCCTTTGCAGCCAATGAAGGCTATAGCACCTTTTTGTGTGGCATGAGCGAAGGATTCGATTTGATTGCTGCCTCCGTATTGTTGGACCTGCAAAAAGATCCCCTGTATCACCATATACAGCTGGTGGGTGTACTTCCATACAAGGACTATTCGGTCTCAGCGGATTGGCAAACCCTTTATTCAAAAGTTATGCAAAATCTTACATCGATCCATATCTTTTCTCAATCCTACTATTCTAATTGCTGTTACCAGCGCAACAATTGGATGGTGCAGCAGTCTGGCCGCCTTATCTGCTATTGGGATGGCCAAGACGGTTCTACAGCCCAAACCGTGAATATGGCTTGGAAAAAGGGGATTCAGGTTATCAACCTAGCCACTTTACCCAACAAAAACATACCGCCTCATTCGCTGAGTCTCTGCGAATGAGGCGGTTCGTCTATTTAGTTTGCCAAAGAAAATGCCTCATATTACTTTCTTTCCAACAGCTCCAAGATCGTATCATCTTTTATAATAAATGCCATACGGGAGCCATCCTCGTTGGTGACCGGCCCAAAGATTACCTTGTCGGCATCGGCCAAATATGGCTCTGCATCGTCCACTTCAAAAGCAATATGAGGGTTTTTGTGCATAATCTCTGGAAAAGGGGTTCCCTCTTCAAACTTAAGATATTCGATTTTGTAGTCATAATCGTCTGGGTTGCTCATCCAAAGTTTTCCACCCTCATTATAGGTCATGCCGGGCTTTTTATTGGTAATTGGAATACCGATATGTAAGTATTTTGCACTCATGCTTTTGCCTCCTTATACAGTTTGTTTGTTTACATACTTGGATTCATACCAGCCACGGAATTTAACGGTTGTATAACCGAACAACAGACCCAGTACACAGTAGATGCTCTCTGTAACCAGAATGTTGCCAAAGGTTGCCCCTGGCACATAGGTCATACAGCCAAAGTATACACCTGCGCCAACAAACACCGCGGGAACAAAGTTAAACAACTCCGGAGCAATATCCAGATACAGGATAATGGGTACCAGCACCAACAGTACAACCGGCGTTGCAAAGAATCCCAGGTTGCCACCTAAGGATCCGGATCCAGCAATAATGGCAATGGACGCAATCATACCGATAAAATAGCCCATAAATGCACGGACACCGTTTTTGGGGGTGCACCCTGCCATAAAGTAAACTGCCCAAGCCTGAAATGCTACCCATCCAAATCCAAAATTGCCCAATGGAGGGACATATCTACAGAGAATCTGGTCAATGATTTGAATGACAAATGCCTGAACACCAATAAACACCGCTATGGGAAGATATTTCTTAGCTGTCATTACAGTTCCTCCTCAATATCTGCTTGCCGCTCATACTTAGGTTTAAGCCTGTGTATGCAGAAGTTCTTGATACAGTTCAAATGCCTGCTTGTCGGTATATTTTTCATGTACAACCTTAGATACTGCCTGACACATAGCGGTGGGAGACTGAGCCTGGAAGATGTTTCGGCCCATATCCACACCATGAGCGCCTTCACAAATGGCCTGATATGCCATGGTCAATGCCTCTTGTTCCGGAAGCTTTTTGCCCCCCGCTATCACGATGGGCACAGGACAAGCCGCTGCCACCCGCTCAAACCCCTCGCAGTAGTAGCTCTTGACAATCTGGGCACCCGTTTCGGCAACAAGACGGGTAGCCAGCAGGAAGAATTTTTCGTCTCTGGCCATTTGTTTACCCACAGCAACTACACCCAAGGTGGGAATGCCGTAATCTGCACCGGCATCTACTGTTCGAGACAGCAGTTCCAACGAGTTTCTCTCTCCTGGTGCGCCAATAAAGGTTTGCACAGCCATACAGTCTGCGTTTAGCCGTATTGCATTCTGTACATTACAGGCGATACCGCCGCCGTCGCTCATTTCGTCGTGTACCACCGATGCATCGTAGTTTACCCGTAGGCAGATAGGCTTGGGCTGCTGGGGAGAGATGCAGGTGCGAATTGCCCCACGGGTACCCATTAACACATCTACATAGGGAATTAGCTGGGGTACCGAAATATCAATCCGCTCCAGGCCGGTGGTAGGCCCCATTATGTAGCCATGGTCAAAAGCCAGCATTACCGTATTGCCCGAAACAGGGTTGAAAATTTTTGCTAGTCTACTCTTCATACCCCAATCACAGTGGGCCGCTCCTTTAATGGGAAACCCTTGGGTTGCCGGGGGAATATCCAAATAATAATTTTTCCCTTCCAAATTGCCTTGATTATCTGCCATTTGTTACAACTCTCTTTCTTTGCTTGCTATCTCTTCATGTAAGGGGTGTTGCAGGGTGCGTTCCACAAACGCAGAAGCTCGTCGTCCATACGAGCCATAAACATCTGGAATCCAGCTTGCTCTTGAACGGTGAGCAGTTCGCCCACGTGATTGGCCACTATTTCGATATTCTTTTCTTTGAGCACCTGCTCACAACGGCGATACAGAATAAACAGCTCCATAAGTGTGGTTGCACCGGTTCCGTTGAGAATCAGCATAACCTTTTCACCAGATTGAATGGACAGGTCGTTGAGCAGAGCATTGACCATAATCTCAGCGGTTTCGTCTGCGGTCTTCATGGTTTGTCTGCCGCCGCCGCCTTCACCGTGTTGGCCCATGCCGATTTCCATTTCGTCCTCACCTAAATCAGCCAACATGCTGCCGGTGGAAGGATGGGTTGCACCCCGAACAGCAACTGCCAGGGTCGCCATGTTGTCGGCAAAGCGTTGGGCAATGGCTGCCACTTCTTCCAAGGATTTGCCTTCTGCTGCTGCAGCTGCTGCCACCTTGTATGTGGGGATACAACCAACCAAACCGCGGCGGTCGTCGCTGTTTTCCCGCGGTGCATTGGATACATCTTCTTGGGTTACCACCTTAATGACATTGAGCCCTTCTTTTTGCGCCTGCTTCATGGTCAGGTTGCCGGTGAGCATATCCCCTGCGTGGTTGAGAACCACATACAGAACACCTTTGCCTTTGTCTGCCATTTTAATAGCATCTACACAGGCCTGTGGGCCAGGTGCTGCAAAAATATCGCCCACTACAGAAATATCTACCATACCTTCGCCCACAAAACCACTCAGTGCAGGTTCATGACCTGCTCCTCCCTGTGTGACGATGGTCACGCGATTCGCAGTATCCAGTTTGTTGTTCACCACCATGTTGTCTGGCTTCAGTGTAACCAGATCACTGTGGGCTGCCGCAAATCCTTCCAAGAGCTCCTTGGTCAGGTTTTCGGGGGCATTCATAAATTTTTTCATTTTCATTTGGTTTTTCCTCCTTATTAAATTGGTGAAATCGTATACATGCGGCGTATTATAGCCCCTCGTAGAGGCCTTGAAACAAAAGGGATGTACTCAGTGCGCCGGTATCTAAGGTACCAATGGTTTGCTCTCCATAGCTGCGGGCTCTGCCAAATTTGGACACAAAACCCTCGGTGGCCTTAGCACCTTCTGCTGCGGCAGTAGATGCAGCACTAAGAATACCGGCAATATCATTAGGCGCAGCCTGCGCAGCTTGGACAGCTGGAATCAGCGCATCCATCATGGTCTTATCCCCAACCTTTGCCTTGGTAATTTCCTGCATACTCTTCAGCGACGACTGCAGCATCTCTTTGAGATGTACCCCATCAATTTCGGTTTGGTCTTCCAGAGCCTCAGCCAAACCACCTATCATGGTGCCATACAGTGGCCCGGCACTGCCCCCGCTAATACCCATGATGTTGTCTCCCAACTCTTCTATAAAGACTTTGATGCTTTCTTCCTGCCATTTCTCCACGCTAGACAAAATCAGATTGGAAATTTTGCCGATGGTAACCCCATGATCTCCAT
>CAYNCW010000041.1:0-12022 GCA_964395635.1 uncultured Oscillospiraceae bacterium | reverse complement strand
CAAAGGGTTTGTCAATATTTTAAGGTATACTTATATTACCTAATTCTGTCCAAAATTGGGCGGTATATAGTCAATTTTGTAACCGCTTTGGAGGTTTTTGCATGTCCAATTATACAGGGATACAATGTCCTGTTTGTAACAAACGGTTTGAGGAAGCCAGTGATGTGGTGGTTTGCCCGGTATGCGGAGCACCTCACCACCGGTCTTGCTATGCCCAAAAGAACCAGTGCGCATTTTTAGCGGAACATCAAAGCGGCATGGAATGGCAGGCTCCTGCCGATGCGACTCCTCCGCCGAAAGATAAGTCCCCTGCTACCCATATTTGTGGGCAATGCGGTTCTGCTAACGGTGGAGAAAGCATCTTTTGCCAGGTTTGCGGTAACCGGTTGGAAGGTGGGCTCACAGCTTCCAGAAGCAGTAACACATCTGGCGGCAATGCACAAAAACAGGATGGCTCTCTTTACGGACCCGGAGGCTTTCAAATACCGTTAGACCCACAGATATATATCTACGGCGGCGTTTCTCCCGAAGAGGAAATGGAAGGGGTTCTTGTGCGGGATCTGGCAGTGTATCTGGGGCCAAATTCTGCCTACTATCTGCCACGGTTTATGCGTATACACAAAAAGCTCAGCAATTTTTCAGTTAACTTTGCAGCAATGTTTTTGAGCTTTTTCTATTATTTTTACCGCAAGATGTATTTAATAGGCGGAATTTTGCTGGGGCTGTTTGCCATCTGTTTGGTGCCCTATTGCCTGTATATTCGGGAGATGCTGCCAGAGCTTATGAAGCAGCCGGAGTTTATTTCGGTTCTGAGCCGTGCGGGTATTGTGCTTAGTCTGCCCACCACCGAGGTGGATATGGCAGCAGTTACCCTATTTGGCCGGTTAAGCAACATTGCATGGTCTATCTTTATGTTTGCGGGTTTTGCCTGCTCTATGTTTGCCAACAGCTTCTATTATCGCAAAGCGGTAAGCGCCGTACAAAAAATACGGGATCATTATGCCAATAAAATGGACCCCAGCCACTACAATCTGGCTCTTGCCTACCAGGGTGGTGTCAGTGTACTTGCTGTTTTGCTGGTGGTTGGATTGGCTTTTGCTGTGTATTCACTCAGTGCAAGCTTCGCTTTTCGCGGCTTATTTTAAATAATATACAATCATGGGCAAATAACAATTGAGGAGCATAAGGAATGAGAATACGCAAAGCAGTAATTCCTGCAGCGGGATTCGGTACACGGGTACTGCCGCTGACCAAAGCGATGCCCAAGGAAATGATACCCATAGTGGACAAACCCTCGATCCAGTGGATTGTAGAAGAAGCAGTTGCTGCTGGCATTGAGGAGATTTTGATTATACTCAGCCGGGGCAAATCCATAGTGGAGGATCATTTTGACCGTTCCCCCGAATTGGAAGCCCATTTGGAGCGGGGCGATAAGCAACAGGAATTGTCTCAGCTTTTGGGGATTGCAAACCTTGCCAATATCCAGTATCTGCGCCAGCAGGAGATGCTGGGGCTGGGACATGCGGTGTATTGTGCCAAAAACTTTGTGGGTGAAGATCCCTTCGCTGTTTTGTATGGCGATGATGTTATTATTGGTCACGACCCGGCTGTTGGACAGCTTTGCAGGGCGTACGAAGCCCATGGCAAGGGGGTTGCGGGTATCAAGCCAGTTCCTTTGGAACAAATCTCCCGGTATAGCTCGTTGCAAGTGGAACACATGGAGCAAAACCTCTTTCGCATTACAGATATGATTGAAAAACCAGCTCCTGGTAAAGAATTTTCCCAATACTCCATATTGGGGCGGTGTGTGTTGCCCCCAGAGATATTCCCTATCCTGGAGAATACCCCCAGAGGGGCAGGGGGCGAGATTCAGCTCACCGATGCCATGCGGACACTGATGCTGCAACAGGGCATGATCGGGGTGGAGTACACAGGCAAACGGTATGATATGGGAAACAAGTTGGGCATTATGCAAGCCAATGTAGAGCAAGCGCTGAACCATCCGGAGATGGGCAGCGACTTCGCCCAATACCTTAAGGAGTTGGCAGCATCCCTGCAATAACGATAAGACCTAAGCAGAATTTCTGTTTAGGAGGATACATACAAAAAGGAGGCGCTGTTGTTTGCAGCACCTCCTTTTTGTCTTAACGATTACTCTTCCCAGCCCTTACAGACATCGATCCATTCCTGGTTGCCGGAGTATTCCGCCAGTTCATCCATGGTTAGCTCAATCGCCGAGTTGCTGGCACCACAGGCAGGATACACAGTGGTAAACCGCTTGAGGGAATGGTCCAAATACACCGGAATTCCTTGGGGTAAGCCAAATGGGCAAACTCCGCCAACAGCATGTCCAGTAAAGGCAAGGGCTTCTTCGGCAGAAAGCATTCTGGCTTTAAACTGAAACTTGTCTTTAAACTTGCGGTTGTCGATTTTGGCATCTCCCGCCACTACCAACACCATGGCTTTGTCCTCATATTGCAGGGATATACTCTTGGCAATACGCGCCGGTATTACCCCCAATGCGTCGGCTGCCAGTTGCACAGTTGCTGTAGATACATCCATTTCCAATATATCCGACTCTCGGTTCCACTGCTTTAAATAGGTGCGCACTGTTTCGATAGACAATCTGCTCATCCTTTCGCTACTTCAGATACTGGGCAATTTCCATCTATTGTACCATAAGCACGAGCATCTCTCAAGGAAGTATGAATACGTAAAGTATAATTAATATAAGTATATACATAAAATAATTACTCACCGTTTTACACCACCATGCATATAGTAAAAGGGAAACAACAGGCGTGGAGGTGCGTATGATTACTGTTAGTCTGTGTATGATAGTGAAAAATGAGGAGCAGGTTCTGGCACGGTGCCTGGACTGCGCACAGCAAATCGCCGATGAGATCATTATTGTGGATACCGGTTCCACCGACAATACGGTAGCAATTGCGCGACGCTATACCGACAAAGTATACTTCTTTGATTGGAAGGATGACTTTGCTGCGGCGCGTAATTTTTCATTTTCTAAGGCAACCAAGGAATATATCCTGTGGTTGGATGCAGATGATGTGATAGATGAGCACAACATTCAAAGCTTTTTGCAGCTGAAACAAACAATGCCTGGGGAAGTAGATGTGGCCATGTTCCCCTATCATGTGGGATTTGATGAAGAGGGCAAGGTAAATTTTCAGTATTACCGGGAACGGCTATTGCGAAACAGCAAGGGATACATATGGATGGAGCCGGTACACGAGTACCTGGTGCTTAGTGGGAATATACAAAACTTTGATGTGGTTATCGTTCATGGTGATAAGGAGAGAACCCATACCACACGCAATCTGGAGATTTACGAGGGGCTGCTGAAACAAGGAGTTTCCCTTACCTCCCGAGGTATCTATTATTACGCAAAGGAGCTGCGCAACCATTCCCGGTTTGATCAAGCCATCGGGCAGTACAGAGCCTTTCTCACCTTACCGGGGATATGGAAGGAAGATGCCATCTGTGCAGCCCAAGAGCTCTCGGATTGCTTGGTGACACAGGATCAGCTGGAGGAAGCACTGGATGTGCTGTTTGCCAGTTTCTCTAAAGATTTGCCCAGAGCGGATGTTTTGTGCCGTGTTGGAGAAATCTATATGCAAAAAGAGGACTATTCCAAAGCCATTTTCTGGTACAGCTTTGCACTGGAGGTACCACGACCGGATAGCTGGGGGTTTATTATGGAAGATTACTGGGGATTTGTACCCCATCTTCAACTTTGTGTGTTGTACTACAAAATTGGCCAGCTGGAAAAGAGCATCCAGCACAATCAAGCCGCTGCACAAATAAAGCCTAACCATCCCAGTGTCCTACACAATCTGGAGTTTTTTTCATCTGTTGAGCAGGAGAGACCAGCATAGCGGGTGTGCCGCCACGCTGCGCAGGCATAGCTTGTCGGCGATTATATAGATACAGGCCCTTGCCAAAGAAGGCAGGGGCCTGTGCTGTTTACTAAAATCAGTATTGCAGTTTGCTGTTTATAACGTGGGAGAATGAGACCCTATACAGTATCAAGAGTTGTTACATATTGTAAACATCCTCAGCGGCAAGCAGGTGAATGCCAGCCTTTTGCAGCACTTGGGTACAATCTTGGGGGCTTTCCACCCGCAAAATGACATAGGCCTCGTTGTTTACCCGGCTGAGGAAGGCATACATATACTCAATTTCGATACCTGCATCCGAAATCACCTTTACCGCTTTGGCAAAAGCTCCTGGCTCATCCGGTACCCCTACAGCGATAACATCGGTGAGAGAAACGGTCATACCAGCATCCTTTAGTGATTTTACAGCGTCGTCCGGGCGGTTGACAATTAGGCGCAGAATGCCAAAGTCGCTGGTGTCTGCAATGCTCAAGGCTCGGATATCCACACCTGCATCTCCCATCACCTTGGTGATTTCTGCCATTCTCCCCAGCTTGTTTTCCACAAATACCGAAAGCTGCTTAATAATCATAGTCTGCTCCTCCTCTATTATAATTTACGGTTGTCTTGAATCCGTTTGGCTTTCCCTTCGCTTCGGGCTATGGTTTTGGGTTCCACCAGTTTTACGGTGGCAGCCAGCCCCAAGGTGGACAACAATGCTGCCCGAATCTTGTTTTCGATTTTGGCCATGCTGCGCACAGTATCCGAGAACATATCCGCGGTCATTTCCACCCGAACCTCCAGGGTATCCAGGTTATCCACCCGATCCACCACCAGAAGGTAGTTGGGGGTAGCTAGGTCAAGCTCCAACAGCACACTTTCTATCTGGGAGGGGAATACGTTGATGCCGCGGATAATCAGCATGTCGTCGGTGCGGCCGCATGGTTTGGACATCTTAATTAGAGTTCGGCCACAAGAACAGGGGGTGCGGGTGAGTGTTGCGATGTCCCGTGTGCGGTAGCGGATAAGAGGTAGGGCTTCTTTGGTGATACAGGTAAACACCAGTTCACCTTGGGTGCCCTCCGGCAGTACCTCGCCGGTATCTGGATCGATGATTTCCGCCAAGAATTTGTCCTCGTTGATATGCATGCCGGTTTGCTCTTCACACTCGAAGGATACCCCCGGCCCCATAACCTCGGACAGGCCATAGATGTCATATGCTTTAATGCCCAACAGCTTTTGAATCTGTACCCGCATTTCGGTAGACCAGGGTTCTGCGCCAAAGATACCTGCTCGGAGGTGAAGTTGGGAGGGATCTACCCCCATTTCCTGCAAGGTTTCGCCGATATACATAGCATAGGAGGGGGTGCAGCAGAGAATATTGGAGCCGAAGTCCCGCAGAATATCAATCTGGCGCTTGGTGTTACCGGAGGATACCGGAATCACCACCGCCCCCAGCTTTTCGGCACCGTAATGCAGCCCCAAGCCACCGGTGAACAGACCGTAACCATAGGAAACATGGATGTAGTCGTTGGGGGTACCTCCTGCAGCTACAATTGAGCGGGCAGCATCCTCCGCCCAGCTGTCAATATCCCGATGGGTGTAGCCCACCACCGTCATTTTACCGGTTGTGCCACTGGATGCCTGGATTCTTACCAGCTTTTCTTTGGGCACAGCAAACATGCCATAAGGGTAATTGTCCCGGAGATCCTGCTTGTATGTAAAGGGCAGCTTGGACAAATCCTCCACCCTGCGGATATCCTCTGGGCGTATGCCGTGTTGGTCCAACCGCTTGCGGTAAAAGGGTACATTTTCGTAACAACGGTGCACCATATCCACAAGCCGTCTGCTCTGCATCTCCATCATGGTTTCCCGGCTGGCGCATTCCACCCAGGGATTGTAGTAATTGCTCATCTTGGTTACCCCCATTCAAATACTGTTTATAAATAAAGCTTTTGCTATAAACATGTTTGGGTTTGCCATTTGCCAAGGTATTTGTTATTCTGCGCTGATTCGCGATTTTGTAAAAATTAGGGGATGCGTATCTCCTGTTTCAAGTGCTCCCTATTAAAAGTATCGGCTCATACCACTGCCACGGCCATCGTCCGGGCGGCAGGAAAAGCCAAATTTTTTATAAAAGTCTTCTTTTCCTTTAATGGAAAAGAGGCTGGCAATAGCACCAGGGGCAGCAGTTTGTTCCACATAAGCAAGGAGCTCTTCGATAATCTTGCGGCCAATGCCTTCCTTTTGCCGGGATGGCAGCACCATAACATTGCCGATATAAAAGGAAATAACACCATCCCCCAACACTCTTCCCATGCCAATGAGCTCATCGCCATCGTATGCGCAGACACAGTATAAGGTGGCGGCTAGGCTTTTTTCGGCAGCTAGGTGGTCAAAGGTGGCCCAGCCAACGCTTTTGCGCAGTGCCATCCATTGGGTGGCGGTGGGAACCTGATGTTTTATGGTATATTCCAAGTAAAAACGCTCCTTTGTTTGTTGAGTTTTATTGTATAAGTGTACCACACAGACAAACTGTTTTCAATTGTAAGTTGTTATAAGAACATAAGTTAGGGTGTGCACATTTGGCTTTAGAGAAGCAAAAAACCATATAGCATCCATAAACGGTTGTTCACAAAACCCTCATTTTTATGTTACTCTTGGTAGTACTTTGTCACCAATTGTAATGGGGGAAAATGCAACTATTTCCCCTTGTGTGGAACACTATTATTGCACAGCACCGGACAAAACCGATGCAAAACAAACAGTGGAACAAAGAAAGGAAATACCATATGAAAAAAGCAATACTCATTGCCCTGTGCATGCTGCTGGTTGCAAGCGCAGCGGGTTGTTCTTCAAACAAAAACAATAACACAGCGTCTTCATCCATAAGTTCCTCCCTTGCCAGCTCGCTGCCGGAAACCTCGGCACCCGAAGCAGAGAAGGAAGTTTTTCGCAAGGCCGACGATAATGTTGAGATGGAAGTGCTCATGGTGAAACCCAGCTATACCCACCAAGAGTATATTGGGCTGACTGTGAAAATAACCAACATAGGTAACAAGGAAGTAGCCTATGCGCAGGGTTCAGGCTCCAATACCGTGCCGGATGCCATTCAGGTTACCTTAGGAAACCTGGTGGGTGTGTATATGCCAGAAATTTCCACCAATGATTACCAGGCACATGTGCTCAATCCCGGCGAGAGCATTGAATATTCAACACCTTTTGTTCCCTACGCCTATGCCAATGCAGATACCGTAGTGCCCATCCCCCCAGAGTCCCCTATGGAATTTTTCCAGTCTGATAAATTTAGTCTGGTGCCTGCAGGTAAACTGGACGGAACGGTCACCTTCACCTACGCTGTAACACCAAGTGAAACCAACAGCGAAAACGCAGTAGAAGCAACTGAAAGCGCTATGGAAGAAAGCAGACTGGAAGAGCCGTCTATCGGCTTACTGCAAAGTGGTGAGGTAACTACCCTGCAACTGCCTTTCTCGGTGGAGTTAACCGAAGCATAAACCATTTCACTCCTTAAAAAGGGTATAAATAGAGCCTTTAAAAGCCGCTGAAACAAAATTTCGGCGGCTTTGCCCTGTGGTCAATCGAATACTCACTTCGGCTGATAGAATTAAAAACCCTATAATAAGGATAGGGTCCGCATTGTCCATTTTGCTGTTTCAGTTTTGGGTATCAGATGCTGCAGAAGTAAATAAAAACGCAAAAAAGACGCTTAACCTTATGGAAGATTTAGCGTCTTTTGTTTATTTATTCTTCTTCGGTCTCTGCTTCCTGCTGCTCTTCTTGAGCGGCCTGCTCTTGGTCGGAATGAGCTGGTTCTGCATTGGACTCATCCGCTACGTCAGCAGTATCCCCAGTCTGGGCTGTATCGGTATCGTCAGGTAAAGTTTCTGCTTGGCTGGGTTCCGGAGGCCTGGGCCGATTTTCAGCGGGTAAGGCTTCGTTATTGACAATGTCATTATCGGTATCCCGAATGGCGGCGATTTGGTAGCCGTTTTTTACCTTGCGCAGTACAAAGTCCATATACTTTTCCGGTGTGCTGCTGTTTCCTGCGCCGGAATAGCTTACATTCCAAGCGTTGTTGGGGGGGAGATAACCCACCGAAGCAGCATACAAATCCTTTTCCAGGCGACGGATATTTTCCACACGGGGGGAGTAAAAGTCCAATATACTAGGCACCATCAGGTTATAAACGCCCAGCTGGGAATCATAGTAGTAGGAGTTGTTGTAATCTCCGAAGGATCGGTGATCCAACACCACATCCGGCCCAAACAGTTTGGCAGCTGCTACATCCAAATCTGATGCAGGCACTTGCATTTCGCCGTTCTCATTGTAGATATAGCTGGAACGCTTTTCGCCGATAAGGTTGGCCCACATGCTATAGAGCAGCAGCTGGTCGCGGCCAATATCTATGGGGTTTTCAAAGGGCACCGGATCGAACATAACCACCGGGCGGATAAAGTCTTCTATTTCGGTTTTGGTGGAGGAGTTGTCCAGCACCCGGGAGGTAAGCTGCATACAAAGGGATACCACCGTAATGGCGCCGATTAGGGCCATCACAACATACACTCCGCCAATGGGCGCGGCATGTTTGCGGCGTTTGTGTTTTCTAACCTGCATATGTGTTTTGCTCCGTTCTTAGATTCTGGGTAAAAAAAGCTGGGCTATCGGATCTGGCCGTCACCCTCAATAATATATTTGTAGCTGGTAAGATGGGTTAGCCCCATGGGGCCTCGGGCATGCAGCTTTTGGGTGGAGATGCCGATTTCTGCACCCAGTCCAAACTCGCCGCCATCGGTAAAGCGGGTGGATGCATTGACATATACCGCGGCACTGTCTACCTGGGTGGTGAAGCGGCGGCTGTTTGTATAATCGCCGGTGATAATGGCCTCAGAGTGGCGGGTGGAATAGGCTTCAATATGCGCCAGCGCCTCATCGATGTCCTCCACAATTTTAACAGCCAGAATGTAATCGTTGTATTCAGTTGCCCAATCTTCCAAAGTTGCGGGGCTTACACCCGTGCCCAGTATCTGGGTGGTTTTTGAGCATCCCCGCCATTCCACATTGGATCTATCCAGTCGCTCTTTTAACGCCGGCAGCAGGGAAGGGGCGATATCCTGATGCACCAACAGGGTTTCCATTGCATTGCAGACACTGGGGCGGGAGGTTTTGGCATTGTCGATGATATTTACAGCCATTTCCAAATCCGCTCTGGAATCCACAAAAATATGGCAGTTGCCCACCCCGGTTTCTATCACCGGAACAGTGGCGTTTTTCACCACCGAATGAATCAGCCCGGCACCGCCACGGGGGATAAGCACATCTATGTACTGGTTAAGCTGCATCAACCCTACAGCGGTTTCCCGGCTGATATCCTCCACCAATTGGATGACATCTTGGGGTAAACCTGCGGCTGCAACTGCTTTGCGCATAACCGTCACCAGCGCCTGGTTGGAGTGAATGGCTTCTTTACCGCCCCGGAGAATGCAAGCATTGCCAGACTTAAGGCTCAGAGCAGCACAGTCCACCGTAACATTGGGTCTGGCTTCAAAAATCATGCCGATAACCCCCAGAGGCACGGTGATTTTTGTGATGGCAAGGCCGTTGGGGCGAACTTCACCACCCAGGATTTTTCCCACCGGATCGTTTAACCCGGCAACATAGCGCACAGCATCAGCAATTTGGCTCAGCCGTTCCTGGGTTAGCCGCAACCTGTCCTGCATGGCTTGAGTCATACCGTTTTGCTGGGCAAGTGCCAAATCCTTCTGGTTGGCTGTAAGAATACTGGGCGTATCCACAACCAGAGCGTCGGCCAACGCCAGCAACGCCTTGTCCTTTTGGCCGGTGGGTAGGTTAGCCAGATATACGGCACTTTTTCTTGCCCGGCTTCCCAGCTCCTGCAGGGTGTTCATCAGCGGGTTCCTCCTTTGGCCATAAAGTGGGTACCAACCTGTTTTCCGTCAAACAAATCGTATAGCAGCAGTGGGTTTTCACCGCTGATAATCGCCATATCAATGCCGGCCTGGGTGGCTATCTGAGCAGCATGTACCTTGGTGATCATTCCACCAGTACCGCGGCTGCTGCCGGAACCCGATGCTGTAGCAATAATCTCTTCGCTGATATCCTCTACTGTTGGTATGAGGGTAGCGCTGGGATCTTCTCGGGGATTGCGTGTAAACAGGCCGGGAATATCGCTGATAAGTACCAAGACATCCGCATCCACTAAGGTGGCCACAATGGCCGACAGGGTGTCGTTGTCCCCAAAATTTTCGCCTTCCAGCTCGTCCACTGCTACAGTATCATTTTCGTTGATAACCGGGATAACACCTAAGGAAAGCAGACGGCTAAAGGTATTCACTACATTTTGTCTGCGGTGGTCATCCTCCACAATGTCTTTGGTCAGCAGCACCTGAGCTACTGTATGGTTATGGCGGGTAAATAATTCATCATACAGATACATAAGCTCGCATTGCCCCACAGCCGCCATAGCCTGGCGGGTTGGGGTATCCTTAGGGCGTTCCTGTAGTCCCATCCGTCCGCATCCGATGCTCAAGGCACCAGAGGTCACCAGTACCAGTTCTTTACCCGAGTTGGCCAAATCAGCCAATACGTTTACGAACTTTTCTACCCTGCGGATATTCACCCTACCGGTGGCATAGGTGAGGGTGGATGTCCCCACCTTGACAACAATTCTTTTGGCTTTTTCAAAACAGTTCAAGCAAGTCCCTCCAGCCTTAGTCTTCGGTTGTGGCATCTACCGAAAGGGTATCTGCCTCCTTAGCTTCATCTGCGTATTTTTCTACGCCCAGACGGGCAACTCGGTTACCGTCCATAGCAAGCACAGTAAAACGCAAATCCTTATAATCAAACCGCTCCCCAACCTGGGGGATGTGCTCCATCATATGGGAGGCCCAACCGCCAACTGTGGTGTGGCCACCCTCGGTGTCCTCTACGTCATAGCCCAGTTCACCTAACAGTTCCAGTATATCATATTCTCCCAACACTTCAAAGTGGGTGTCATCCAACTTCACCAGCTCTTCCGGCACTTCATCGTCCTCGTCCCAGATGTCTCCCACCAGTTCTTCCAAAACATCCTCCATAGTTACGATGCCCAAGGTGCCTCCATATTCGTCCAGAACCACCGCTAGGTTTACCTTCTTGGATTTAAAGTTGGCCAACAGCACCGAAAGCTTCATGCCTTTGTGCACAAAATAGGGCTCTTTTATCAGCTGCCGCAGATCGGTGCTTTCCCCTCGGACAAGGCAGCGTAGAAAATCTCTGGTGTAGAGGATACCGATAATATTGTCCACCGTATTTTCATAAACCGGTATCCGGGAATAGCCTTCGGACAAAACCGTTTCCACAGTTTGCTCCTGGCTGCCGTTTATATCCAGTGCCACAAGGTTTACCCGGGGGGTAATAATTTCCCGAATAGCGGTGTCGTCAAACTCCAGCGCCGACTGCACCAAATCCCGCTCCTGCTCCTCCAATACGCCCTCTTCCTCAATGGATTCGATGATGTACATCAGCTCTTCCACGGTTACAGTGGGGGCGGGGTCTTCGCTGGGTTTAGAGAATAAAGTGCCCAGCTTGGAAAATACGTAGCTCAAGGGCCTCAGCAAAGTGATAACAAACCCTAAGGGCCCAACAATTTTGAGCGCCAAGGTGTCGGCGTTTTCCATGCTGTAGGTTTTGGGCATAATCTCGCCAAAAACCAGCACTAGTATGGTCATAACAAGGGTGGATATCCATGCTCCAGCGGTGCCAAATATAGCTGTGGCCAGCAATGTGGCAATGGTGGAGGCAGCAATGTTCACTATATTGTTGCCGATAAGAATGGTGGATAGGGTGCGGTCATAGCTATCGGTCATAGTCAGCACCTTTTGTGCTTTTTCGTCCCCGTCCTGGGCCTGCTTTTTTATCCGGATGCGGTTACAGGTGGAAATTACTGTTTCGCAGGAAGAAAAAAATGCCGAAAACAGCAGCAGCACCACCAAGGCTATGTATAGCAGCGGATCGGAACTACCCAATTTATAAGTCAACTCCATTTATATAATATAGTGTATTCTACGTGATTTTGTTGGTTCTTATTCTATCAGAATATGGCGTGG
>CAYNCW010000040.1:1603-12071 GCA_964395635.1 uncultured Oscillospiraceae bacterium | reverse complement strand
AACGCCTTATTGCGAAGTATCTGTATCATCTTTATGAGCGAGTGTTTTAAGTCCCCGATAATTCCGTTTTGGTAAAGAATTTCACGCAGTAACTCCTCTGATAAAGCCATAAGAGCTGGAATAGCGGAAGTAATATAACACGGTTCATTACACGACTCATAATTTGCAATGCGGTCGAATATCTCTGTCCGACCTTTGGCGGTTTTGGGTGAGAGGGTTACAATACACTCTGAAATAAGATTTTGAAGGTAATAGCCTCCCTGCTCTAATGTATACTTATCTTTAAAGATACAAGAATATAGTTGTTTCCCGTGGTTGTATCCAAATACAGCCATCTTGTTCTTTATAACATAAATTGTGGGCAGCAAATTGATGTTCTTTACAGAGTTAAAGTTGTATTCGTGGTATTTTACATAAGCATAAAAAGGATTGATTCTATTCATAAATGCACTCAATACATCAGAAGGTGAGGAACAATTAACAATTATTCTGATAGTCCAATCCTTTTCTAATAGTCCTGTAATTCTTTTCATCCAGTTTCTACAATACTTCTCATCGAATATAAACCAGCTAAATAATTGGCGGTCAAACAGACACATCTCTCCCGGTTTTTCCTGTCGTTCGGCCTCGTCGAGCAGCACGTCCATTACGCACTTTCTACCGTCTACACCAGCATAAACCCCGGTCATGCACATGTACAAGTTGCCTTTTGTCTGTGATAATATGCTTTGAGCCTCCTGTGGGATTACTGAATGGGACAAAAACTTTTTCATACTGGTTTTGAGGTAGTCTTTTGTTTTGTAAGGCACCTCACCATAGACATTTGAAAACAGGTTTTCAAGGATGTGCCGCTTTTGTACGCTGTTTTGGATTAGAAAGTATTCAACCACCTTATCAAAGCACTCGGATTTCGCGGTTAATTGCCTGTCATTGGATTTCCACTTGCTGATGGTTGTTCTGTCCACAAAGATATTTTTTGCCATATCATTGATCGAAATATCAAGTAGCTCTATTAAAAAACCAACGGGTGTGAGTGATTTACTACGCATATTTTATCATTCCTTTTCTCTAAAAATATGACACTTTATTAGATTTTACTACCAATTTTGCGCGAAAAATGGCGAAGTGTGTAGCCGAATTTTTCTTTATTTATCAGGGTTTAGAATAAATGTTCGCCACATTCTGTCTACATAGGCCAATGTGACAGTTTGTAAAAATCCATTCCCAAAATATATATTAGGTGATACCATTTCAATAGTAGGCCGCAAAATTCAACTTGTAGTTACAGAATTTTGCAAATTTACACCCTACATAGTTGGTGGTAGTAAAAATGGGAATAACGCAGCAATCGACCTTGCTTCTATGTAATAAGATATCCAATATTCAAATCGGCCTTCCGCCAACAGCGGGAGGCCGCAGTTTTTTCCCTCGACATAATTCTACTATTTTCTACATGTAATTCCCTGTTAGTCAACAGGGGCGTACAGCCCAAGAATTTCTTTGCGGTTGTACCCCCACAAATAAGTAACCTTTTAGGGGACAGCCGCATTTGCAAAGGAGCGAAAAAAATGCGGCTGTCCCTTCATTTATTTGATTCGTTCAATAGGAGTATATAGCAGCCCAATTATTAAAAAGAGTCGGTAAAAACAATCCGGCTCGACCCCGCTGCCGGTCGCCGCCACCTCCAATCGGTTTTTTACAAAAAACTGATTGGAGGAAAAACGCATGACTACTATCAATCTACGGGATTATTACCCGTTTTATGAGCATGACATTTTCGTAGAGGTGCCGGATGAATTGGCTGCCGAGCTGATTCAGTGGAAGCTGGATGAAAAAGCCCGCCGCCGTAAAATGTATCGGTACATGGCACAGTATTCTTTAGATCGCGGTGATGGCATAGAACACAATCTGTTGTTTGCTCCTCTTTCTACTGAAGATTTGTTTGAGCGAAAGACTACAAACGAACAGCTTTACCGTGCCATTGCCACATTGCCGGACAAGCAGGCCAAGCGAATTTATGCGCATTACTTCATGGGTATGAGCAAGGCAGCAATCGCAAGGGCTGAAGGAGTGGTGAAAAGCACCGTTTCTGAAAGCATTGAGCGAGGGCTGCGGGGCATGGAAAAGTATCTAAAGGACATTTTATAGCCCTAACCGAACTTTTGCCCTGTTCTTGTCACGGTTATTGAGAAGCCATTATGATTCTTCTCTCGTTTTGGGTATGCCGTGTTATATTAGGGCTTCGGGGGATGAAAAAAATAATTTATAACACCCCCGAACTTTTACCCCATTTTTGTCACGGTTATTGAGAAGCAATTATAATTCTCTCACTCGTAGCTTGAAAACCGAATACGGAACCCTCAATACATAAGGTGCATAGGTTTTGCGGCAGGTACGCCATGACCCCGGTTTTAAGCCGGGCGAGCGATACTACCCATGCCGCAGGAAACCCGTTGCTGGTCGACTGATAAAGCCTGTGCGCCCTACAATGATACATCCGCTTCGTCGTAGTCCGAGCGTGATAAAACCGTCGCAGGCAACGAGAGCGGCTCGCCAGAATGGGGAGTGGTGAAATTCCAATGGGGACGATGCTAAGTCCGTCGAGGGTATCCGAGAAAACGCATAGACCGTAAAAGCAAACAGCCGCGCCAACCGTCATCAGCTTTATGATGAACCGACAACCGGCGCGGCTGCTTTGCGTTTCTAGGAGGACTTCAATGCATAAGGAAATAAAACGCGGCGATATGTTTTTTGCCGATTTAAGCCCGGTCATCGGCTCGGAGCAGGATGGTGTCTGCCCGGTGGTCATTATACAAAACAACATTGGGAACCAGTACAGTAAAACCGTTATTGTGGCGGTTATTACCAGCAGAATTTTAACAAAAGCCAAATTACCTACGCATATTCTATTGCAAGGCAAGCAAGGGCTTCTAAAAGATTCAATTGTGATGACAGAACAGTTGAGAACCATTGATAATAGCAGGCTCGGCGCATACATAGGATATTTAGATAACGCCACCATGAAGAAAGTAAACACAGCATTGGCTATTAGCATGGGGCTTCGATAATGCTGTGTAAATGAATAATTTGCAGCTTTGTAATTTGCCGGATTCCTTTATACAATAAAGGTACGGTTACAAAGCTGCTATTCTTTTTGAGGGAGGATAATATGCAGCAGAATAATCGAGAAAATCCAAATGGGCAAAGGACAGATAGGCGGCTGTTGAAAACCATTGTTTCTGTTAATACAGAATTGGTCTTGACAGAAAGACAGATTACCCATTCTATTTTGGATAGTATTATGTCTGCTGCCCCAATGGATAGTGATCGAAAGGGGAATATCTATGAATCAAATTGAGAAAATTCGTACCAGAAAAAACATCGTCCGAGGGGTAATCTATGCGCGTTTTTCCTCTGATAATCAGAGGGATGAATCCATTGATGCTCAAATTCGAGCAATTGAGGAATACGCAAGGAAAAATGATATAACCGTTGTTGGGCAATACATTGACAAGGCTCGTTCGGCCATGACCGACAATCGCCCCGAATTTTTGCGGATGATTGCCGAAGCCAAAGAGAACATGTTTGATATTGTGCTTGTTCATAAGCTGGATCGCTTTGCAAGAAACCGACAGGATAGCATCGGGTATCGGATGCAGCTCAAACGGCATAATGTGTCCCTTATCAGCGTCCTCGAATACATTGACGAAAGCCCCGAAAGCATTATCTTGGAATCTGTTCTTGAAGCAATGGCTGAGTATTACAGCAAAAATCTGGCCAGAGAAGTAAACAAGGGTATGAAAGAAAATGCCTTAAAAGGATTGCATACCGGGGGGCTGCCGCCGCTAGGCTATGACGTTGACCCAAAAACCAAAAAGCTTGTGATAAATGAGCATGAAGCGGTAGCTGTGCGCATGATTTTCGAGCTATTCCTGCAAGGCTATGGATACGATAGGATAATTAACGAACTCAATGCCAGAGGGTTTACCTCTAAGACCGGCAGAGCTTTTGGGCATAACTCCCTGCACAACATTGTCCGCAATGAAAAATATGCTGGTGTTTATGTTTTTAATCGCTCTGCATCCAAAGATGTAGACGGCAAACGCAATCATCATCAAAGTAAAGACGACGATGAAATTATTCGCATTGAGGGTGCTGTCCCTGCCATTATCAGCAAAGAGGTTTTTGAGCAGGTGCAGCAAAAGATATGCAGCCGTAAACAGGTTAGGGCCTCTAACAAAGCGAAAGAAGTCTATCTGTTGTCGGGGAAAATATTTTGTGGTGAGTGTGGGTTTTCTATGTGCGGTGACAAGCGACATGCCGGGCGCAATAAAAATCTTCTTGTCACCTATCGTTGCGTTGGCCGCAAAAACAAGCACACTTGCCAAAACAAAGAGATTCGCAGAGAATACATCGAAGCCTATGTGCTCGAAACACTATCTGAATATCTCTTTAATGAAAAGCTCATTAGTAAAATTGTAGAAGCGTATCACGCCTATCAGCTTGAAACCAATGCAGATGTTATTCGTACAAGGGATGCCTTGAAAAGCCGCCTTAATGAAATCACAAGAGAGATTGCCAATCTCGTCAACATCGTTGCAAAAACAGGCTCAGAAGCGGTTGTAGGAAAAATTAATGAGTTGGAGCATGAAAAAGCAATGGCGCAGCTACGTTACGAACAAGCTGCGAAAGAAGCTGATTGTGATGCCATTACCGTTGAAGCCTTAACCGAACGCTTTGGTCATGCAAAGGCGCTGCTTAAAAACGGAGCGTTGTCTACAACAAAAAAGTTGATTGAGCAGTTTGTTCACCGAGTTTCGATTTTCTCTGACCGCGTTGAGGTTGTTTTTAACTTCCATCCCAAACTAAATCCGCCGGAGGCAGATGATGCTTCCGGCGGGAAATACGGTCGCATTGACGGCGACAAAATGCGTTACATAAGTCAAATACCAGCCAATAATCGGCTGGTACTTGATAATTCCACGTTGGACGTGGATTCTGTGGTGGAGGCGAGGGGAGTTTTCCCCCAGCCACGTCACCGAGAGAACCCTCTGGACGTGGATAATGTGGTGGAGGCGGGCCTTCATTTCGCCCATCCACGTTCTTTAAATCCAAACATGCAAAGGATTATTCAGCTTATATCTGCTACCCAAGAACGAAAAGAAATCAACAAGTATTTATACAAAGTTGAGCTTGTAAGCACCTTTCTTCCCCATTTAGACATTCTGCATACAATGGGAAGATAATATATTTAGCCATCTGTTTTTTAACGGGTGGCTTTTCTTTTTATACATAGCCGCTCATTTGAGCGGCTAATTTTTGAAAGGAGGAATCCAAATGTTACAATGCAAGGTAATCGCCATCTGCAATCAAAAAGGCGGCGTTACCAAAACCACAACCACCGCAAATCTCGGCATCGGCCTTGCCATGAGCGGCAAAAAGGTTTTGCTGGTGGATGCCGACCCGCAGGGCGACTTAACCACCTCGCTCGGCTGGAAAAACAACGATGCGCTGGAAACCACCCTCGCAACCCAAATGGAAAAGGTTATTCGGGATGAGCCAATCGACCCCGGCGAGGGAATTTTGCACCACGTTGAGAGTGTCGATCTCGTTCCTGCCAACATGGAGCTGTCCGGCATGGAAATGGCACTGGTCACCACCATGAGCAGAGAATTTACCCTGCGCAATTATCTTAACACACTGCGGGAGGAATATCAATACATCATCATTGACTGTATGCCCTCGCTCGGCATGATTACAATAAACGCGCTTGCCGCGGCTGATAGCGTAATCGTGCCGGTGCAGGCGCAGTATCTTCCCGCAAAGGGCATGACCCAGCTGATGAAAACCATCGGCAAGGTGAAAAAGCAGATTAACCCCGGCCTTAAAGTGGACGGGGTTTTGCTCACTCTCACCGATATGCGCACCAATCTTGCCAAAGCCACCGCTGATACGCTGCGAAATTCATACGGCGGTATACTCACCATCTTCAAGTCCGAAATCCCCATAGCGACAAAAGCCGCAGAAACCAGCGCCGCAGGCAAAAGCATCTTTGCTTATGACAAGGGCAGCAAAGTTGCACAGGCGTATGAGCAGCTTACAAAGGAGGTGCTTGACATTGGCGAAGCCCGGACTAAACCTCGACCTCCCCACAGCAGATGACCTCTTTTCCACGCAGGAAGAACGGGACGATGCCAAGCGGGAGAAGCTGCTTGATATTCCTATTGCACAAATATCGGATTTTCCAAACCATCCTTTTAAGGTGCTGGCAAACGAGGAAATGCTGGAAATGGCTGAAAGTGTGCGACAAAACGGTGTTCTCGTTCCCGCGCTTGTGCGCCCAACCCCGGAGGGCGGCTATCAAATGGTGGCCGGACACCGGCGTAAAATGGCGAGCGAGTTAGCACAGTTGACAACACTTCCTTGCATCGTCCGCAATCTCACCGACGACCAAGCGATAATTGTCATGGTGGATTCCAATCTGCAACGCGAGAAAATCACCCCTTCGGAAAAGGCGTTTGCCTATAAAATGAAGCTGGAAGCCATAAAACGGCAGGGTGAGCGTTCGGATTTAACTTCCACGCCACTGGCGGGGAAGTTAAAAGGAAAAGAATCTGCCGAAATTGTTGGCGAAGCATCTGGCGATAGCAAAGACCAAGTACGCCGCTTTATTCGCCTAACTGAACTTGCCCCATCCATTCTGCAAATGGTGGACGACGGCAAAATCGCCTTTCGCCCCGCTGTTGAGCTTTCCTACCTACCGAAAGAAGAACAGCAAGCCCTATTTGAAACAATGGAGTGTGAGGATGCAACCCCATCACTGGCGCAGGCACAGAAAATGCGCAAATTCAGCGCCGAGGGGCGGCTGAACGAGGATGTGATGCTGTCCATCATGTCGGAGGAAAAACCCAACCAAAAGGAGCAGGTCAAAATCCCCCGTGAAAAGCTGGGCAAATTCTTCCCTGCCGGAACCCCGGCAGCTAAAATCGAGGAAACCATTATCAAGGCGCTTGAACTCTACCGCAGGCGTGAACGGGATCAAGAACGATGACAGCATCCGAGAATGGATGATATTTTTTTTGCAAAGTAGGTGATGTAAATGGCTGTATTTCGGGTAGAGAAAACGCGCGATTACACGGTGATGGCTAACCACCACCTCAAAAACAGAACCCTCACACTCAAGGCAAAGGGGCTGCTGTCGCTCATGCTCTCTCTGCCCGAAGATTGGGATTACACCCTCAAAGGTTTGTCGCTCATCAGTCGCGAAAATATTGATGCCATACGCGAGGCCGT
The DNA here is from genome assembly GCA_964395635.1 of uncultured Oscillospiraceae bacterium. GTDB lineage: Bacteria > Bacillota > Clostridia > Oscillospirales > Ruminococcaceae > WRAV01. The sequence goes on along the minus strand of CAYNCW010000040.1, from coordinate 4,778 downwards.
TAAGGAGCTTGAACGCGCTGGGTACATCGTTCGTTTTCGTGAGCGTAACGGCAGAGGGCAGCTAAAGGGAGCGGAATATGTTATCTATGAGCAGCCACAGCAGCCCGACCTGCCTATGTTGGAAAACCCTACATTGGAAAAGCCTATATTGGAAAATCCAACGCAGGCTAATCCAACACAGGAAAACCCTACACTGGATTTCCCTACACAGGAAAATCCAATGCAATTAAATACTAAGAGAGAAAAAACGTATCCATCCATTACGCATTCAGTAAATACTCATTCAGTCATTCATGGGCCACCCCCGGCAGGCGAGAATGATAGACAGAATATCCAGCAAATGCGGGAAAATATTCGGGAGCAGATTGAGTATGAGCATATCACCACACTGACAAACAGGCGGCAGATTGACGAGCTGGTTGAGATTATGCTGGAGGTCGCCTTAACACAGGCTGACACCATCAAAATCGGCGCAGACGGCGTGTATCCGGCAGAGTTTGTCAAGGAGCGGTTTTGCAGAATCGAATCGTCGGACATAGAGAAGCTATTGAACGGCATCGACGAGAATCGCACCCGTGTCTGGAACACCAAGGCATATCTGCTTTCAGCCCTATTTAACCAGCCTGCCACCACCGACAACAGTTACACCATGCGTGTCCGTTCGGACGGTGTGGTGTAACCGCAGAACATGGGCATTGCGACTCTCCGGGGGGAGCGCTTTTTTATTGCCCAAGACGAAAGGAGCTTTTATGAAACGACCGCTTGCCTACATTACCGCGCCGTGGGGCGGCAACGAGATTGAGAACACCGAAGCCGCTTCGCAGTATTGCCGCAAGGTGTACGACGCAGGATTCACCCCCATCTGCCCGATTCTGTTTCTTCCGCTATTTCTCAATGGCGACATTCCGCAGGAGCACAAGGACAGCATCGACATTAGCCGTGATTTTTTGCGCCGCGCTCATGTGTTGGTAGTCTGCGGCCATTCGGTGGACGAAGCTATGAAAAGCGACATAGCCGTAGCCGAACGCCTGCATATTACCGCCACAACGCTTGATGGTATTCTAACCGTCAAGGGGCAGGGGCGCAGTCGGTGCAGTGAGTAATCTGATTATGAAAAAAGAAAGGAATCTCTACGATGAAAACAAAAATCTGTCTGTTGCTTGCTATCATACTGATGATGACGTTTTCTATCCCCGCCTTTGCCCAAGAGGAAACCTTATCCCTCTCGCCGGAGGAGGACAACGACCCCACTGTAACCATATCGGACGGTGTGCTGGGATTCTTTCAGTCTGCCCCGGACGAGCAAGCAACCCCTACAGCCAGCGTTGCTGGGTTTTACCCTTTTGAAATCCGCTATGAAACCTTTGGTGGCAAGCCGATTATCATCAAATCCTTCAAGGTTCCCACAGGGTTTGACCCCGGCCAACTGGTGGAGCCGGAGTTTGTAGACGGCGAGTACACTTTCACCCGTAAAGACATCCTCAAGAATGTGGCGGCAGCCAAGACCGAAACCAAACTGGCAGCCCAAACCGTTACATTTACCACCGAGGACAACGAACAAGCCACCATTCTCGCTCACCTTGCGCCGCTGATGCAGTATGACGAGGGCGGCTATTCCGGCCAGCTGGAGCTGGATTATGCCAGTATCCAAAGCCGTGCCGGTGACAAGGAGAACTACTCCTACCCGATACGCAAGACGGTGGAGTACAAGAATCTCGACCGCAATGATTACGCCTACATTGACAAAAAGGTGGGCGACCTTACCCTCCAAGATGTCGAGTGGGTGTCGCTGGGTGGAGCGCAAAAAGGCGACGTGATTGTGCCGAGCAGCTTCACAGCCAAAGCTACCTATGCCGGAACCGGCTACGGCACAAAAGTAACCGAGTACCATAACACGGCTATCTATAAAGGTGTTGTGTCTCGAATTGTAGAGGAGGATGCAGTAGTGAGCATTATCTATCAAGGTGAGAAAAACCCCGTTATTGGCAGCGACTCCAAAATCCCGTGGCTGCCGATCCTGCTGGTATTGGCCGTTCTGATTATCATTGGCGCGGTTGTTTGGTGGCTGCGTAGCAGGTAGCCACCGGCTAAAAAAATAAGGAGGAAACATTGTATGAAAAGAACCGTGATTCTCTTGTCGGCAGGTGCTGCTCTGGTGGCCGTGCTGATATGGGTGGGGGTATGCTTTTGGAATGAGCCTGCCCAAAGTCCGGCCCCCACCGAATCTACTGCGCCCTCCATCAGCGTGGAAGAATTAGAACAGGAGGTAGACTTCGAGTTGGCCGAAAAGGATGGCAACATCACCACCGCCGAAAGCGGCGAGGTGGTGATTGTGTCCGGCCATGCTTCACTCAGCGCAGCAAGCAATCCGGCCCTATCCACAACCACTCCCGACAAGCTTTGGGAGCTTCCCTTTGACGATGTCTTTACGCTACCCGATGCGGTTTTGCTGCCGGACGGCAGCTTGGGAAAACTGAATATCCCCGTAATCGGGCTGGAGGTGGCTATCTATGAAACCGACGATGAGATTGAGGACATGAGCGTTGGAATTGCCCACATGAAAGAAACCTCCTGCTGGAACGGTAATGTGGGGCTGGCTGGCCACAACCGGGGTGTCAATAACAACTTCGGCAAGCTGTACACGCTGAAAACTGGCAACAGCATTACGCTCACAACCGCGTTGGGTGTCCGGGAATACGCTGTGACCACCTCCAGCGTGATTGATGAGAACGACTGGAGCGTATTGGGCCGCAGTGAGGATAACCACCTTACCCTCATCACCTGTATCGACAATCAACCCACCAAGAGGCTGTGTGTTTCGGCTGTGCAAAAGTGAGCTTTTATGCTGCCTTATAAGCATTGACGAGGGTTCGGGGAAGAAATATAATAGAGATAGTAAATCATCACCTAATCTTTGAAAGAGAGGGAGCATATATGGTGAATATCTCTAAAAGCCTGTGTACTGTCCTTTTGGCCGCAGCACTGATTGCCGGGGCCTCCGGGTGTGCCGCGCAGCCAGTGGCAGAACCACCACAGCCGAGCAACAGCGAAAGCGCCACCGCGCAGGAGGATTTAGCCGCAGCCCAAGCGGAAATAGAGCGGCTGCAAGCCGAGGTTGATGCACTGCGGCAGAGCGCTGAAAGCGAGTCGGAGCAACCAGCCGAAAAAGAAACAG
>CAYNCW010000040.1:0-1503 GCA_964395635.1 uncultured Oscillospiraceae bacterium | reverse complement strand
ACCACCCCCGCTGTGCGTTCGGGTGGAACCGATTGGCCGATTACAACCTACTATTTTATTGCCGCTGACGGCACAAAGCTCGGCAGCATCACCGGCAAGGCATACGAAGCCATCTGCCGCAGCAATCAAGATACGCTCAATGCGCTACCGGGCGGCTCTGATAGCTGGTTTGCGGATGCTTTCAATGAATATCGGGGCATAGGCGGTGCCAGCGGTGGAAGTCCTGCTAGCAATACCCCTCCACCGAGCAGCGGCTTTGATGCAGCGGCATTGTCATCCGAAGCATTTGCGCTTGTAAACAAGGAACGCTTAAACGCTGGGAGCAGCGAGGTTTCGATGGATTCGGCAATGATGGAATTAGCTGCTATGCGAGCTGTGGAGCTTGCGGAAAAGTATAGCCATGAACGGCCAAACGGGAGCCGAATGTCCATCGAATACAGCTATGCCGAGATTAACAATCGCCGCGCTAACACCGCAGCTGTCGCCGTTTCTTCATGGATCGGCTCGGCAGACCACAAAGCCATCATGCTGGCTGATAAATACAGTTTTGCAGGGATTGGCTGCTATATGGCTGATGACGGTACGGTATACTGGTGCATGTTGTTTTCAAAGTAGGTTGGAAAAAGAGCCTGTAACGAGGCTCTTTTTTTCTGCCTTTCACCGCTCTCAAAGCGGTTTTATATAGATATGGGCCGCCTTGTAGAAAAACAAGGCGGCTCTTTTCATTTCAATAAAAGGAGTGCGCATATCATGCGAACAACAACCAAAAGAATCATAAGCATGGTCTTATGTATTGTCCTACTGCTCGGTACACTTCCCATGAGCGTGGCAGCGGCAATAGATGAACTCCTAACCGGCACAACCGGCAGCGGATGGGGAAACATCGACCATGAAGCCGCGAGTGACGACAGTTTGCCCGACACCGGCGATGCTGCCGATACTGAAATCCCCGACCCTGTGGAGGATAGCGAAAGCCCTCCTGATGGCCCTGCTTCACCCGACAAAGAGGGTGCCGAGGATTTGCCGCTCGGTACTTCCGGCATGGTCACCGAGAAAGAACCCGAACCGCTGCACTGGATACAGCAGTATCAAGCGTGGGCGCAGGCGCAGCTTGACGCTCAAGGTGAGGGGCGGATGATGGCAAGGGCGGCCAACGTCCCCGAAATATCTATGATTACATGGGGCGGCGGAGCGCAATCTGACAGAGTTGTATTTGCTAACGGTGCCTTTATCAACAGCCCGATGCCCAAGATTTATCTGAACGGCGGCGTCGCCTTTTGTGCCGAATGGAATAACCAAAATCCGGGCGGCAGCTATGAGCAGATTGGCGGCGGGAGCGACAACCGCATTAAACAAATCCTCGCAAACTATGATAAATCCAACAAATCCAATGGAGCTTATGCCGCCGCACAGGTTGCGATATGGGCAAGGGTTATGGGAACGACCGTTCTCAGCTGGGGAAGCTGCCCCGGCGCTTCCTATGCCAGCGCCATTATGAGCGGC
>CAYNCW010000039.1:0-12093 GCA_964395635.1 uncultured Oscillospiraceae bacterium | reverse complement strand
CACAATGATGGTGCTGCCGTTTGCCAGCTGGTATTCCAGCACATCTGAATGAGGCAGCTCCACTTCCACCGGCTTACCCCCCTGCACACACTGGGAGGTTTTGTAGTCTAACCGGCCCACAATCTCATCGCCGCCAATTTCGGTGGGGGGATTGTCCCGGAAGTCCTGCATAATCTGGGCCATTTTTTTCATGCCGTCAGCGCCTTCAAAGGCGTAGTTTTCCACCACACTGCGGTAGATGCCGTGGCGGGTGTGAATATCCTCCAACACCTCCACCAAGGTTTTGCCTGCCAGCTTGTGGTAGGATGCCATCTCCACCAGCAGCAAAGCAGCATTGACTGCGTCCTTATCCCGGACATAACCGCTGGAAAGATAGCCGCAGCTTTCCTCAAAGCCCAGAATAAACCGGTCCCCTTCTCCGGTCTTTTCCAGCTCGGCGATAACCTCGCCAATGAACTTAAAACCTGTAAGGACATTGCGCATCTCCACCCCATACTCCTTGGCCACCTCATCAGCCAGGGGGGAAGAAACGATAGACTTCACTGCCACTGGGTTTTGGGGCATGGTTCCCAGCGCCTTTTTGGAGGACGCAATATAGTCCAGCAGCAGAATTCCCACCTCGTTGCCGGTGAGAATCCGGTATCCGTCAGCTGTTTTTACAGCAGCAGCCACACGGTCCGCATCTGGGTCGGTGGCCACCAGCAGATCCCCCTGACGCTCCTCACAAAGGGCAAGTCCCAGCGCCAAAGCTTCTTTGATCTCCGGATTGGGATAGGGACAGGTGGGAAAATTGCCGTCAGGCTTTTCCTGTTCTTGTACGATGGCTACATCCTGAATGCCCATCTTTTCAAATACTGTCCGCACACAGCGGTTTCCTGCACCGTTGAGGGGGGTGTATACCAGTTTGAGCCCTGCCTGTTTGCATACCTGGGGGCGAATGGATTCCTGTAGCACTCGTTGAATATACTGCTGCACAAAGTTTTCGGGAATATAGGCAATTTTGCCGGAAGCAAGCCCCTCTTCAAAGGAAATGTGCTTGGGGCCTTCAAAGAGGTCGGTATTGTTCATGGCCTCCATAACCCTGTCGGCAACCTCCGGGCCGATTTGACAACCATCTGCACCATAAGCCTTGTAGCCGTTGTATTTGGCCGGGTTATGGCTTGCGGTGATGACAACTCCGGCGTCACAACCAAGCTCCCGCACAGCATAGGAAAGGGCAGGTGTGGGCATCAGCTCTTCATACAGGTGCACCTTAATGCCGTTGGCGGCAAATACACATGCAGTTTCTTTGGCAAACACATCCGAATTGATCCGGCTGTCGTAAGCAATGGCCGCTGTCGGGTGTTCGCAGGTGGATAACAGATACTCTGCCAGTCCCTGGGTTGCCCAGCGCACAGTAAAGATATTCATGCGATTGGTGCCCAACCCCAAAATACCCCGCAAACCCGCGGTGCCAAAGGACAAATCCCGGTAAAACCGCTCTAAGATTTCGTTATCGTCTCCGGTGATAGCATCCAGTTCTTTGGAAAATATAGCATCCGTTCCAAGCTTGTCCTTCCAAAGCGCAAATAGCGTTTGTTCTCTTGTCATGAATACCGGCTCCCTTCATTTTGTCCAATCTTTAACACAACGGCTTTACACCGTACTAATTCCCATCTATTGTGTTATTTAGTATATCATAATCCACGGGAGGGATTGTTGTCAATCATTGACAGATGCCTTGTAAAATTATTCTTATTTGGGTATACTGGGCATAGAAAACCAATGCACATTCCACACCATTTTACAATTGACTTGGCACCACTGTGACCGGGTTAAGCAGGCAGCATCTGATTTATCCAACCGGTAAGCTGCCATAAAGGGGGAATCGCTGGATGTACTGTACAGTAAAAAGCTTGGGCCTTACCGGAATTGACCCGTATATTGTCTCGGTTGAGGTAGATCTTGCCCGTGGGCTTCCCGGTTTTGAAATAGTAGGGCTTCCGGATGCAGCGGTGAAGGAATCCAGGGATAGGGTGCGTGCTGCTTTACAAAATATGGGGTATAAGCTGCCCCAAGCCAGGATTGTGGCCAACCTTGCCCCAGCGGACACCAAAAAGCAGGGTTCGGTTTATGATTTGCCTCTGCTGCTGGCCTTACTACATGCTGCGGGCCTGGAAACCCTGGGGTTTGATGGCATAGGCGTTGTGGGAGAGATTGGGCTCACCGGGGAGATTCGGGGGATACCTGGTGTGCTGCCCATGGTGTTGGAAGCAGGGCGGCTGGAGCTTTCCCGTGTGATTGTTCCACTGCAAAACGCCGGGGAAGCTGCAGTGGTTCAGGATGTGGAGGTACTCTGTGCCCAACATGTCCAGCAGGTGGTGGACTACCTTTCGGGTAAAGGAACCCTCACCCCTGCCAACCAGCTGCCTTCACTCCCCTCCCCCAAACCAGAGCTGCCGGATTTTGTGGATGTCAAGGGTCAGCGGGAGGCAAAACGGGCTTTGGAGATTGCGGCAGCAGGTGGACATAATGTATTGCTGTTGGGCTCTCCGGGGGCGGGCAAAAGCATGTTGGCCCGCAGGTTGCCCTCTATTCTGCCGCCCCTGAGCCACCAGGAAGCCATCCAGGTGACCAAGCTTTACTCGGTGGCGGGTATGTTGGAGCCCGGTACATCCCTGTTGGAGCATCGCCCCTTTCGTTCTCCCCATCACACCGTCTCCCCAGCTGCACTCACCGGTGGTGGTCCCAACGCCAAGCCGGGGGAAATTTCTTTGGCCCACAATGGGGTACTGTTTCTGGATGAGCTGCCAGAATTTCAGAAAAACGCCTTGGAGGTACTGCGTCAGCCCTTGGAGAGTGGCGAAATCAGTATAGCCAGGGTACGCCAACGCCTTACCTATCCCAGCAAGGTGATGCTGATAGCCGCAATGAACCCCTGCCCCTGTGGATTTTTCGGACATCCCACCAGACTTTGCACCTGTACCCCTCAATCGGTGCGCCGGTATGTGGGGCGTGTATCCGGTCCACTTTTGGATAGGGTGGATATTCACGTGGAGGTATTACCGGTGAGTTACCAGCAGATTTCCGGCAAGCAGCCAGGAGAAACCTCGGCACAGATTCGCAAGCGGGTATTGGCGGCACGACAGCTACAGTCGGAGCGCTACCAGGGAACCTCCATCACCTGCAACGCCATGATTCCCTCTGGTATGCTGGCACAGGTGTGCCAGATGGAGCCCCAAGCAGAAACGCTGCTAGAAGTAGCCTTTGAGCGTATGGGACTTTCTGCCCGGGGATACGACCGGATCCTAAAGGTAGCCCGCACCATTGCGGATCTAGACAGCGCCCAGCGCATTGGTGCCGCTCACATCTCCCAGGCGGTGCAGCTCCGGGGACTGGATCGCAAATATTTTAGTGCAAGCCAATAAATTACATAAACAATAACTGCTGTACATCCCCTCTGCTTGGGGTATACTTTACAACTGGTCAACACTTCGGCTCAGGGCTTCTCTGCCGGAAGGATATAAAGGAGGAAAAGATATGGTTAAGCATATAGTTCTGTGGGATTTGGTGGAAGGTACTGAAGGGATTTCCAAAGAAGAACACTTTCAGGAATTTACCAAAAGGCTCAAATCATTGGTGGGCAAAATAGACGGCCTGCTGAGTTTGGAGACTTATATGGGGTATCAGGGCAAGGATTTGGCACTGGTTGTGGAGTTTACCAACCGTGCTGCGGAAGCAGCCTATCAGGATCACCCACTGCATGTTCAGTGCCGGGACTATGTCAAGAGCATAACCTGCAACAGGGTGTTTTTTGATGCTGAGTTTTAGGGTAAGAAAGTTGCTAATAGTATAAAAAACAGAGAAAGCTGCTGGAATCGGCAGCTTTCTCTGTTTTTTTACATACAAATGTATGGCACCCAATATGCCAGCCCACACTGTAATGGCCTTTCCCTTTACAGACTCGACTTAGCTTTTCAGTTCCGCCACCAGCTTCACCAGCCACTGCCAAACCCGCTGTGCCGAAGCCAGATCCAAGGTTTCTAGTGGTGTGTGTGCACCTTTAATGTTTGGGCCGGTGGAAATCATGTCCATATCCAGATACAGACTTTTTAGGTACCCACATTCCAGCCCGGCATGTATCGCCACAATTTCAGGCTCTTGGCCATAGAGCCGGGTATATACCTCCACCCCTTTATCCCGCAGTGGGGATACAGGCTGGTAGCTCCAGTGGGGGTAATCACTCTGGAAATCGGCCTCTGCGCTTACAGACCTAGCCAGCATCTCTATCTGGGTGCGCATTAGGTGCTTTAGGGATGCCACCGAACTTCTCAGTGCGCAGGTGACGGTTACTCTATCTTGCTCACAGTTGACAACACCGATGTTGTTAGAGCTTTCCACCAAACCTGCTAGGTGCATACTCATGGACTGTACCCCATTGGGCAGATTTAACAGCAGCAACAGCATCTGCCGGGCATCTGTCACTGATAATACCTGGCCTTGGTATGTGCAGGGCGCTTTGTGCAAGGCTACCTCCTTATCCGAACCGGAAAGCTCCTCTTGAAAGGCTTGCCCACACTCCTGTATCAGCACATCCAGTGCCGCCTCGTCCTCCACCAGGATCACCGCCTGGGCACTGCTGGGGATGGCGTTCATCTTTTCCCCACCGTCTAAACCACCAATAAGTGCTCCCAACTTTTCGGTAGCCTCCTGTAAAACCCTGGCCAGCAACCGGATGGCATTGCCCCGGCCTGCTCCAATTTCAATACCGGAATGACCACCCTTAAGCCCGTTTATGGTTATGGTAAAGCATTTATATTCTGCAGGGGCTATTTGCCGTGTAATAGGCTTTGTTAGGATTGCCCTAAGCCCCCCAGCACAGCCAACAGTAAAGGTGCCTTCACATTCGCTGTCTAAATTGATCAGCCGCCGGCCGGTGATTGCCTGTGGGGAAAGCCCGGCCACACCTTGCAGTCCGGTTTCTTCCCCTGTGGTAAACAGCGCTTCCAGGGGTGGATGGGACAGCTGGGTACTGTCCAGCAGAGCCAGAGCATAGGCTATCCCCATGCCGTTGTCTGCCCCCAGTGAGGTTCCCTCTGCCTTTAGAAGCCCATCCTTTTCTACAAGCACCAGTGGGCTGTTGTAGTCATGGGTGCTGTCCTCGCTTTTGATATATACCATATCGGTGTGGCTTTGCAGCACAACTGTAGGTGCTGTCTCATATCCTGCAGTGCCCGATTTGCGGATGATGACATTCCACAAATCATCTCGTTGCGCAGCAAGGCCCCGTTCTTTTGCAAAGGTAAGTAGATATTCCCCAATTCTCTTTTCGTCTCCCGAATCCCGCGGCACTGTGGTAATTTCCCGAAAAAATGTCAGTGGTTGTTTGTTGGTCACCCTTACAGCTCCTTTATTGATAAGTACTGCTCTATTGTAATACCAAAAAGCAGTGTTTACCATACCTACACGAAAATTTATTTACTCTATCATTGCCATTAAAAAAGAAGAATAGTATACTAAGCAGTAGTATATGTCGAATTTTGTCGCATAACACTTTCCCACAAAAACACCTTGGGATTTTTGACCTTTGAAAGGGACGATGCGATTGTGAAGCGCCCACTTTTGGTAATCGGCTTATCCTTTGCTGGGGCTACCTGGTTCGCCTTTTTGTTTGATGTTACAGGGGCACTAACCCTTTCCGGCTTTTTGGCCGCTGCCGGTATACTTTTCATGCTGTTTGGCCATGGTCGGCTGCGGCTTATCTGCGCTGTTGTATTGTCTTGTGCCATTGCTCTGGGCAGCTACAGCCTGTATTATCTGCGAACCGTTACCCCCTTTGCCCATTTGCAGGGAGATACGCTGCTTATACAGGGTGTGTTGGTAGAAGGCACTTTTTATTCCGGCCACACATCATTAACTGTTGTGGCGGATTTTCCCGAAAATCCCCAGCTTCCCCAAAAACAGCGGGTGCTGCTCCAGGCAAGTGGAGTGATGGATTTTCAGGTGGGGGATGTGGTTGTCTGTACCGTAAAGGTAAACCTTCCCCAAAACACCCCTAAGGCGCAGTACTATCGTTCCAAGGGCATTGTGCTTTTGGGCTCCTTACAGGCAGAATCCATGCTACCCGGGCCTGAAGAGCCCTATCGCCCCTGGCAATTATGGGAAGAGTTACGTGAAAAGATGCAGAGCAATCTACGCAGCCATCTCACCCCCAGTATCGCAGAGGTAGTAGGGGTAATGGCGGTGGGGCTGCCGGGGGATTTGGATCCGGATACCTACACCGCGGTGAATAAATCCGGCACCGTACATCTGCTTTCTATCTCCGGTTTACATATGTCCATCCTCACTGCATTTTTGTTGGGCGGCTTTGCAAAACTTAGAATGCCCCCTTTGCCCCGCTATCTGCTTACCCTGCTGCTGGCTTTGGGGTTTGCTGTGCTCACCGGTTTGTCCGCTTCCATTGTCCGGTCATATTGTATGATTGCTGTGATGCTAATTGCCCGACTATTTCACCAAAACAACGATTCCCCCAATACCTTGGGATTGTCGCTGCTGCTTATCTGCCTTATCTGGCCCAATTGGACCCAAGGCCGAGGGCTGTGGCTTTCTGTCTCTTCCACCTTAGGGATTTTGGTTTGTGCCCACAGTCTGGAGCATTCCTTGGGCGCTGTGTTGGGTTGGGCGGCCTTTCCCAAGCTCAAGAAGATACTTACCGGGTCGCTTGCAGTCAGCGTCAGTGCTTACATCTTTTCCATGCCTATTCTGCTGCTGACCAACGGCTGGTTTTCGCTGGTTTCCCCAGTAGCCAACCTGCTGGTGCTCCCTTTCATCACCCCTGCCATACTTGGTGGGATCCTATGTGCTATGTTGGGAATCAACAATGGGATTATTCGACTGGTGGCCCTTATCACCGAGCTTTCGGTCAGATGTATTCTGGCTGTATCCAAAGGAATAGCCAGCTTGCCCTTTGCCATTGTTTCTATGGACCAAGGATATCTGCTAATCCTGTTTGTATTCCTGCTGATAGGCGCAGGAATTGTTGTCTACTGCAAAGCACACAAGGCCTTGGTGGGGTATGGCCTCACCTTGTGTGTGTTGTGTTACTGTGTGGGTACCCTTTCCCTCCAATTTGCCAACCGGGACAAGGTGGAACTGGTGACCTTGGAGCAATGCGATACCGCCTTTTTATTGCGCAATAAACAGGCAGTTTTGTTGGGGGCACCCAGCAAATACACCATCAACAAGGTGATGAATTACCTAAACTATCGGGGCATTTCCCACATCAGTGGGGTTATTGACCCCGCCTATGGCGATCAGGTGGACTCGGGGCTGCTGCGTTTGTCCGCCAGTCGGGGATTTGACTGTATGATAGCCCCGGATGACGCCTATATACTAGACCTTTTGGAGTCTGCCCTGCCAAGCAGTATATCGGTGTTGTCGGCTGGATATGCCCAGGTTTTGGTGCTGGATAGTGTGGAGATCTCCTTTGACCGGCAGGGACAAAGCATGAAACTGGATATCGGGGACAATACTGTCTTAAAAACCGTTGCAGAGTATGGTATAATGGAAGGGACTGTGGAGGACATCTGCATTTACAAAGACGGGTATCTGCAGATCTCTCCCAAAATCTCTCCCCAAGTAGAGCCGGTTGGCCGGTATCTCTTTGGGGAATCCCGGATACTGCTCAGCATACAATCCACATCCTGATTGCCGTTGGGAGGCAGCACATGCTTTACAGTAACGAAGATGCTTTTGCCAAAGCAGGTAAGCAAGGGGTTAAACACTGCGCCTATCTGCTATATGGCAGCGAAAATTTCCTAATAGAAAAATGGGCTGCCGCCTTGCTCAAACAGCATGGACAGGACTCCGCCTTTAATCTCCACCGGTTTGACGGAAGAAAACCGGATTTGGATGCCGTATATGAGGCGGTAGAAGCATTTCCCCTTATGGCTCAAACCAAACTGGTCTATCTGGATAATCTGGACTATGCTAAGCTGAACGGTGAGGATCAAAAGAAATTGGCAGAAATTCTTTCGGATATACCTAAGGATTGTATCCTTTTGGCCAGTGCCAAAGCGCCTGGTTTTGATCAAAAATCCGCTGCCGGTAAAAAGCTCATTGCCCTCTTTGACAAAGCAGGTTGCGCGGTGGAACTGGGCTCCAGGGGGCCAAGCGGACTGTTAACCTTTCTGCGAAGCACGGCAGGAAAAAACGGATGCAGCCTCTCCCCTGAGGTAGGTCGGTACATCCTGGAAATCTGCGAAAACGACATGACCAGCCTGTACAACGAAATAGCCAAAATCTGCGCCTACGCCGGGGGGGGCGAAATTACCAAAGCCCAGGTGGATGCGGTGGCTATCCCCAAAACAGAAGCCCGGATATTTGACCTGCAAAAGCGTATTCTTTCGGGAGATACCCAAGGAGCCATGACCCTGTTGGATGATCTGTTTTACCTCCGGGAAAACCCGGTGGCTATCTTGGGTGTTTTGGGACGAGCCTATGTGGATTTGTACCGCGCCAAAATCGCCCGGGACAACGGGGTTTCCCCACAGGATGTGGCTTCCCGGTTTGGCTACAAGGGCCGGGAGTTTTTGGTGCGCAATGCCTTTTCCGCCAGCGCCGGGCTGAGTGCTGGCTATCTGCGGCGGGCACTGGATATTTTGTATGGCTGCGACAAGGCACTGAAAAGCACCGGTATAGAGGAGCAAACCTTGCTGGAGCAAACGGTTGTCCAGCTGTTTTTATTGGATAAGAAACAGGTGTAAGATATGGAGAAAATTGCACTGCGTCAAGCAGTGATAGTAGAGGGCAAATATGATAAAATCCGGCTGGATGCACTGGTGGATGCCCTTGTGATACCCACCAATGGATTTGGCATCTTCAGAGATGCCGAAATGCGTGGCTTTATCCACAAGCTTGCCCATAGCTGCGGTATTGTTGTCCTCACTGACGCGGACGCTGCCGGGTTTCGCATTCGCAACCAGGTGGCGCAAGCCGCCCGGGGCGGAGAGGTTATCCATGTATATACCCCGGATATCTGGGGCAAGGAAAGGCGAAAAAACCGTCCCGGTGCAGAACACAAGCTGGGGGTGGAGGGTATGGAGACCGCCGTACTCCTAGATGCTTTTGCCCGATCGGGTATCCTTCCGGATTCCAAAAAAGCTACCGGTTCCAAGCACCCCATTACCCGGCAGGATTTGTACGATCTGGGCCTAAACGGCGGCGCACAAAGCAGTATACTGCGCAGGCAGCTCTGCCAACACCTAGGGCTGCCCCAACGGCTCTCCCAAAGCAGCCTGTTGCCGGTTCTCCAGCAAATGCTCACCTTAGATGCTCTTAGAACTTTGGTGGAAGATTTGGCGAAAAAAAACTAGCCACCCCTTCCCCGTCACCTGCCCAACTGGAGGTTACCCCTATGGCATTGCTCACCCACCTCAGCTTTATTTATGTTTTTTTGCCCCTCAGCCTGCTGGTATATTATTTGATACCGGTGGGGTGGCGTATTGGGGCATTGCTTTGTTTTTCGTTGGCATATAATCTTTTGGCCGACCCCCGAAGCCTGCCTCTGCTGATAGCCAGTGTGGCCATGGACTACGGTGTGCTGCAAATTATGGCCAGACAATCAAACCCTGTACTGCGCCGCGCTTGCCTTTGGTTTTCGGTGGTGAAAAACCTGGTGATTATAGGATATTTGGGGGCATTGGTGGAGGTTTACGGTATACGGCCCACTCTGGGTGGGATGATCTACACCCTTTCCGCTATGGAGTGTGTAACTGCTGCCTATCGAGAAGAAGCGCCAGCCGAAAGAAACCTGTTGCGCTTTAGTCTCCACTGCTGTTTTTTCCCCAAACTCCACGCAGGCCCATTGCAGGATTACCACTCCTTTTTGCAGAGGATACAGCAGCTTACTTGGAACAGCAGCGGAATATTGGAAGGGCTGGGTAAGTTTTGCCAGGGTCTTTTAAAAACAGTGTTCCTGGCCAAATACTTGGATACTCTCTACACCACCATATTGCGGTATGGCCCTGGAGAAGTGAGTGTATTATCCAGCTGGCTGTTGGTGTTTACCTTTGCTCTGACCCTCTACTACAGGCTATCTGGCTACTGCGACATGGCCGTTGGTATTGGCGGAATGTTTGGGTTTTTGTTGCCACAAAACTTCTACTACCCCTACCAATCCCGTTCGGTGGGAGATTTTATGCAGCGATTTAACTCAACTGTGTGGGCGTTTATCCAGAAGTTTGTCTACCATAACCTTCAGGAAGATAAAAATGGCCCGGTGGCCGATTCCCTCAACCTGCTTATCTGCGGAATGCTGGCAGGCCTGTGGTTTGGCCTTAGCATCAACAAGCTGCTTTGGGGGTTTTATCTGGCTGTCTTTATCATTATGGAGCGATATGTTTACAAGGGGATTTTGCAGCGCATCCCCACCTTGTTTTCCCGGGGGTATTCTCTCGTAATTGTTCTGGCGGGGTTTGCCCTGCTGGTTGGTGAGAGCATTCCCTATAGCCTGGCCCTTATTAAAAACATGCTGTTTCTTACCCCTATTGAGCTGGTCAATGGCCAGATTATGTACCTGCTAACAACCAGCTGGCCCGTGCTGCTATTGAGTTGTTTTTTTGCCACCAACATCTGCAGCCTGGTATCCGGATATTTTCGCAAAAGTACTCCCTGGCTTCATGCTGTGGGTACCGGCACCACAAGTGTGGCTATGCTTGTGGTTGCAACTGCACTGACTCTGGCATAATTTTACCGATTATCCGATAGAAAGGTGGGAGAATGGCTATGCATAAAAAAGCAGGCCGGGTATACTTTTTTGGGTTGCTGTTTGCGGTTGTTTTTGTTGCTTTGTATTCCCCTATAGGCCCTCCCATCAACCTTAGCCTACCCAGTTTGTTGGAGGGAAGGTTTGTCTCTGCACTGGATCAATATATTGGAAAGAACCTCCCCTTTCAAAAACAATTAGCGGAAATCAGCCTGAGTTTGGGGCTTTTAAGCGGACAGCAAGAGCAAAACCAAATCTTTATCAGTGCAGACGGGTTGATTCGCAATATTGATGAGCCTTCTATGGTCATCATAGACAACAACATCAGCGCAGTGCGGGAATTTGCACAGCATGTAGGCAAGCCAACCTATCTGATGCTGATTCCCACTGCAAGCGCTATCTTGCAGCAACAGTTGCCCCCCTATGCCCAGCTCAACAACAACCAAAAACCGCTGATGGAGTATATTTATGGCAAAATGGCCGGTGTGGTCACCACAGTGGATGTGTATCCAGCTTTATTTAACAAACGGGATGAATATATCTACTACCGCACCGAGGACAACCTCACCGCATTGGGGGGGTACTACGTCTTTAACTCACTTATTGGCAAACTGGGCAGAGACACCCGGGATCCCGTTGGTTTGCGGCAATATGACATCTCCTATCTCAGCCACGAATATTACGGAAACCTGTACAAAAGCTCGCCCTATCGTCCAGTGCGCCCGGATGTGCTTACCGCCTTTCACTACACCTACTATGACAGAAAATATACGGTTACCCATATCCAGGGCGACCACGCCAAGACCTATCACACTCTCTACCCCACCCATCTGTTGGATTTGGGGGACCCAATACAGGTCTACCTAGGTGGCATTTCTGCCATTACCGATATCCGCATAGCCTCGCCCAACAATGTGCGTAAGCTACTGGTGTTTGGGGATAAGACAGCTCTCAGCTATCTGCCCTTTGTGGTGGATACCTACGCCCAGGTTACCTTGGTGGATTTGTTCTTGCTGGGAGAGTATAGCGCTATTCAACCCGACCAATACGATCAGGTACTGTTTGCTTACAGCACAGAGAACTTTAACTCGCACTTTCCCCGACTGGCAACCAGACTGCTGGAAAACCTGCCATCAGATGAGCCGGATATTCTACAGGAGTTTGCAGATACCCCACCTGCGGGCAACACCGATGCAGCAGTTCCCCGCTCCTCCCCCAAAAACAGTCTGTAAAACAGGCATAGGATCTTCCCTCTACAAAATTGTGTTTATCGGGCTTTTTACCTTCAACATGTATTAATTTTTTCGTCTTTATAGGATCCCCGGGCAGCTTTGTTTATACAGCTGCCC
>CAYNCW010000038.1:0-12106 GCA_964395635.1 uncultured Oscillospiraceae bacterium | reverse complement strand
ATGCTGCTGGGAAAGCCCTAAAAAATGAACCCATGGATGTAGAAAAATTCATACTGGACTATGTGCAGGAAAAGGTTGATTTCTCCAAACTCAATACAATGACTACCGATACTACGGTTATTCTTGTGCAACAAAAGGACGGTAGCTGGTTGGTGGATAACGATACTGAAGTCAATTTTGATTTCGCCAACGCATTGGCCGGCAATATGCTGGAAAAAATAGAGGGATTTATAAAGTAAGGTAAACTATATAGAAAAGGAAGTATTCATGTATACACTACACTCTTTGCAGGGCAAGGCGCGCAGAGGCAGCTTTACCACCGTACACGGCACTGTGCAGATGCCGGCTTTTATGAATGTGGGCACAGCCGGTGCCATTAAAGGCGGCGTATCCTCCCACGATTTGAAGGATTTAAAATGTCAGGTAGAGCTGTGCAACACCTATCATCTGCATCTGCGTCCCGGCGACCAAGTGGTTCGTCAGATGGGTGGGCTGCATAAATTTATCGGCTGGGATGGCCCGCTACTCACCGATTCCGGCGGGTTTCAGGTATTCTCTCTGGCCAAGCTGCGCTCTATAGCAGAAAAAGGGGTTACCTTCCAGTCCCATATTGACGGCAGAAAGGTGTTTATGGGCCCGGAAGAGAGTATGCAGATTCAATCCAACCTGGGCTCCACCATTGCCATGGCCTTTGATGAATGTGTGGAAAACCCGGCTGCCTATGACTACACTGCGGCCTCCATCGCCCGCACCACCCGCTGGCTCCACCGCTGCAAGGAGGAAGTGGCGCGGCTGAATTCTCTGCCGGATACCATTAACCCTCACCAAATGCTGTTTGGTATTGGGCAAGGTTCCACCTATAGCGATCTGCGCATAGCCCACATGCAGGAGATTACCCAACTGGATCTGGATGGCTACGCCATTGGCGGCTTGGCTGTGGGGGAGTCTGCCGAGGAGATGTATCGGGTTATTGAAACAGTAGAACCCTACATGCCCATGCACAAACCCCGATATTTGATGGGCGTGGGCACCCCGGTGAATATTATCGAAGCCGTTTGGCGAGGGGTGGATTTATTCGACTGTGTTATGCCCAGCCGCAATGCCCGCCACGGCACCTTGTTCACCTGGGATGGCATTTTGTGCATCCCCAACGCCAAATATCGCACAGACCCAGCTCCGGTAGACAGCCAGTGTGGGTGCCCGGTATGCCAAACCTATTCCCGTGCCTACCTCAGACATCTGTTGTCCGCCAAAGAAATTTTGGCGTATCGGCTGCTGGTAATCCACAACATGTATTTTTACAATTCCCTTATGGAACGGATCCGCCAGGAACTGGAGCAAGGAACCTTTGATGCATTCCGCCAGCAGATGGTACCGATCCTGGGGCGCCGTATCTAATTTATTCATTGCAAATTATACAGAAATTATGGACGTAGTCACGAAAAAACCTTGCAATGCCAAGGTTTTTTCTATATACTATTGAGTATCTGCTGGAGGAGACAACCTCCTGCATAATTAAAATTTGCTGTTGCCGCCCTGGGCGGCGGAAAAGGAGTCGTGTACACATGAGCCATCTTACACTGTTGACAGCTGCACAATCCACTACCGAAAGCATGGTCGGCCTGATTATGCCTATCGCGCTAATGGTTGCGGTGATGTATTTTCTAGTTATCAGACCCCAGAAAAAGCGGGAAAAACAGGTGCAGGAAATGCGTTCCAAGCTGGAAGTGGGGGATAGCGTTGTAACTGTAGGCGGCATTATTGGCTTGGTTGTCAGCGTTCGTGATGATTCTCTGGTAATTGAAACCGGCGCAGACCGCAGCAAGATCCGCATCGCACGCTGGGCTGTGCAAAGCAATGAATCCTCTAAGACAGACACCTCCTCCACCACCGAACCCGACACGAAATAACCTTTTGGCAAACAATCGGCATAATGCAGCCAAGCCCTGAATATAGTTATACTAATCTGCATCCTGGACTGCTCTTTTGGCATTACCAGGCGGTTTTTCCGTTGCAGCTTTGTTTGTAGGGGATTACCGCGCAGCAACGCATCGCACCATTTTTTTGCGGCACCACCGGGTTATTACCCGGTGACCAGTGGTGTGGCGGTAACAATCAATATACAGGGGGAGTTTGCATGTCCACGAAAGAGCGTCCATCCGGCCCGGAAGGTCTTTTGGGTACTATTAAACCTATTCTGTATGGGGTTTTGGCAGGTATTATTGTTTGCCTGGTGTGTATTCTGCTGTTTGCAGCACTGTTGTCTTCCCAAAATATGCCCCAAGCTGTCATTGGGCCTATGGCTACCTTTGCGGTTTCTTTAGGTGGCTTATCGGGCGGTTTTGTGTGCGCTAAGCTTACCCGGGAAAACGGTATGCTCAACGGCCTTCTCTGTGGTGCAGCGCTTGCTTTGGTTATGATGCTGGTAAGCTTTGGATTCAGCGACAGCGGTTTGGGAATTCCCGCACTGTTTAAAGCTGTGTTTATTCTGCTGGCTTCTGCCATAGGCGGCATTATGGGGGTGAATACCCGTTCCCGAAAAAAAGCACCCAAAACCAAAAGAAAACGGTAATCTCGGCTTTACCCCCAGTGAAAATTGTGGTATACTGAGGTATAAACTGCATCAATAGGAGCGATTAGAATGAAACATATTACAACACTCAACAAAGCCAATCTGAAGGAATCCGCCACCAAGGGTGGTTGCGGCAGATGCCAGGCTTCTTGCCAATCCGCCTGCAAAACCTCCTGCACCGTGGCCAATCAGAAATGTGAGCGCAAGGCGTAACATTTTGACTATGTTGGTTTAAAGCTTCGGACAGCCATCACCCAAAAGTGAAGTTTACATCTCTGGTTTGAATGTCCGCCTATGGCGGACATTCTTTTTGGCATATGCACATACTTGATGGCCAACAAATCGTTTAATTGATGGATGCAGATAAAAATTGTAAGGTGGTTTCCCATGATTCATAAGTATACGTTACGAGGCTATACCATTGTTCTGGATGTCTATTCCGGGGCAGTACATATACTGGACGGCCCAGCCGCTGAACTGGTGGACAAACTTACCCCACCCCTGGGGGACAGTTGTCCTGCCCATCTAGTAGAAGGTCTTTCCCAGCAGTTTAACCCCGATATCATCCAAGAAGCCTATGGTGAACTGCTAGCGCTGTGGCAGGCCGGCCTTCTGTATTCTCCCGATGATTACACTTCGGTGGTGGAAAACCTGGGCACCTCTCCTGTAAAGGCTATGTGCCTAAATGTATCCCACGACTGCAACCTGCGGTGCACCTACTGCTTTGCCGGCAAAGGGGATTACAGCCAGGGCCGTATGGTGATGACAGCAGAAACCGGTATGCGAGCCATCGACTTTTTGCTCAGCCAATCCGGTGACAGGGAGCATCTGGAGGTGGATTTCTTTGGGGGAGAGCCCCTAATGAACTTTGACGTGGTGCGCCAGGTGGTGGAGTATGGCCGCTCCAAAGAGCAGGAATATGGCAAACGATTTCGCTTTACCATCACCACCAACGGCCTGCTGCTGGATGAGGAGAAAATTGCCTATATCAACCGGGAAATGAGCAATGTGGTGCTCTCGCTGGATGGGCGCAAAGAAGTCAACGACAAGGTGCGGGCCAGAGTAGACGGCTCCGGCTGTTATGAATCGGTGGTACCCAAGTTCCAAAAGCTGGTTGCAGGGCGCGGGGACAAGGAATATTATGTACGGGGAACCTTCACCCGCTACAACCTGGACTTTGCCAAGGATGTGCAAGCGCTTTATGAAATGGGCTTTGATCAAGTATCGGTGGAACCGGTGGTGTCTGCAGAGCATATGCCCTATTCCTTGACTCAGGATCATCTACCGGAAATCTTTGCTGAATATGACAAACTTGCGGATATGCTCTTGGAGCAGCGCAAACAGGGGGACTTTTGCAATTTCTTCCACTTTATGCTGGATTTGGATCAAGGCCCCTGTGCCATCAAACGTCTGAGGGGATGCGGGTGCGGCAACGAATATGTGGCCATAACACCCGACGGAGATATCTACCCTTGCCACCAGTTTATCGGCCATGAAAGCTGGAAGATGGGCAGCTTGTGGGATGATAGCTTCAACCTGGAAATGAAGGAGTCCTTTTCAAAATCCACTGTGTATGATAAGCAGGATTGCAGAGAGTGTTGGGCCAAATTTTACTGCTCTGGCGGCTGCAATGCCAACAACATGCAGTATATGGGCAGTGTATTAAAGCCCCACCCCCTTTCCTGCCAGCTGGAAAAGAAGCGGCTGGAATGCGCTATAGCAATGAAGGCTGCACAACTGGAAATGGAGGCGGAAACGGTATGAGCAGATTGAATATCGGCTTTATTGGCGCCGGCAATATGGCAGGTGCTATCATCGGCGGAATAGTGGCAAAAGATCTTTTAAAACCTCAGCAAATCGGTGTATTTGACATTTCAGATGCTCGGCTGGAGGAATGCCGGGGCAAAGGCCTTGTCCCCTTTGCAGATATCCCTTCTTTGGTAAAGGACTGTGGCTATATCGTCTTGTCGGTGAAGCCCCAACAGTTTCCGGAGGTTCTGCCCAAAGTAAAGGAGCAAATGACTCCGGACAAGGTGATTATTTCCATTGCAGCGGGCATCACCGCCAAGACCATTCAGGATGGCGTGGGCTTTCCCTGCAAGGTTGTGCTGGTAAACCCCAACACCCCCCTGATGCTGGGATGTGGCGCCACCGCACTCTGCCGTGTAGAACCCTGTACAGTTGAGGAGTTTGCCTTTGTGCAAAATATCTTCGCTTCCGCAGGGATGGCTGTGCAGATTGCACAGGATAAGCTTAACGAGATTATCCCTGTAAACGGCAGCAGCCCTGCATTTATCTACCAGTTTGCCAAGGTGATTGTAAACAAAGCCCAGCAGCAAGGGATTGACCCAGAGCTGGCCAACCGGCTGTTCTGCCAAACCTTAATCGGTGCAGCACAGATGATGCTGCAAACCGGTAAAAGCCATCAGGAGCTTATTGACATGGTTTGTTCCCCCGGCGGAACCACCCTGGCTGCCCTGAAAGCTATGGAGGAAAACGGCTTTAGCAAGGCTTTGGAGTCAGGCTATGACGCCTGTGTAGCCAGAGCCAAAGAACTGGCAGGCGACAAATAATATACTACGCTGTTTTGCGTACAGCTACCCTTTCTATTATCCACACAGTGCAAAGGCTGTTGCCCCGTCCAAACGGACGGTTGCAACAGCCTTTGCTTATACTGACGATATTTACATAATATGCTTTTCTTCACACTGCAACATTGCGTCATGCCCCAGCCCTTGCAGCTTTTTGCCGATACGGGCAGTGGTTGTGCCGGTGCTGTCAAAATCCACCGACACCATATCCTTGCCGTCCCCAACAGCCACCGATATCACTCCGGGAATACTGGAGATGGTTTGCTTGATCTCTTTCAGGTCATGGTTGTTGGGTATTTTTTGCAGCTGGTAATATGCACTGTGCTTTGCCATGCGCATTCCTCCTTTTGCAGTAGTATTTCCCAAACTTTAGTATTTATGGCATCCATGGGCTTGTGTAACAAACAGAAAAGCTATCCACTTTATTTACATATGCAAGCACAGGTGCACTACTTGCGGCTAAAACAGCATGGGTGTATAATGGTTGTAGTCATATCCATGTAAATATACCTGGGTAGATACAGCATAGATCCACTATTGGAACCCATTCCGGGAAACGGAGGCAATCAGGTGATTTATTTTGATAATAGCGCAACCACCCTACAAAAACCACCTGTTGTCCTTGCGCAGGTAACCTGGGGGTTACAAAACTTCGCAAACTCTGGGCGCTCGTTTTATCAACCTGCTATAGATGCAGCCCGGGCGGTTTATCAAACCCGCCGCAGCATTGCCGACCTTGTGGCGCTCTCCGACCCTTTGCAGGTAGCGTTCACATCCGGAGCAACCGAAAGCTTGAACCTGGTTTTAAACAGCCTGATAACCCCCTCCGACGGTGTTATCACCACCGTTTTGGAGCATAATTCTGTGCTGCGCCCCTTATACCGCATTGGATGCCCCCTATCTGTTTTGGACTGCGACCACCAAGGTAACCTCCTGTTGGACAACCTGCCACAACTGTTAAAGGCCAATACCCGTTATCTGGTTTGCACCCATGGCTCCAATCTGCTGGGCAGTATAACAGATACCACCCCTTTATACCGTTTTTGCCAGGATCATGGATTAGTCCTTATTTTGGATGTGGCACAAACCCTTGGCTGTATTCCTGTAACGGTAAACATGGCGGACATTTTGTGCTTTACCGGCCACAAAGCCCTGTTTGGCCCCCAAGGTACCGGCGGCATCATTGCAGCCAGCCCTCTGCCCTTTTCCCTTGTGAAAACCGGGGGCACCGGCAGTGATAGCTTTGCACCCCATCAGCCTCTGGAGATGCCGGATGTATTTGAGGCCGGAACCCTCAACAGCCATGGATTGTGGGGTTTGCAGGCTGGTGCAAGCTTTGTGGCGCAAATCGGCATCCAAACAATCTGTAAACATGAAGAGCAGCTAACAGCCCGCTTCATAACTGGAATCCGCCCTATTAAGGGGATTCACTTATTTGGCTCTCCTGCTACACAAAATCGGTTGCCGGTGGTATCCTTGCTCTTAAAGGGCATGGATTCCCAGGATCTGTCCTTACAGCTGTGGGAGGGCTGGCAAATTGCCACACGCCCCGGAAGCCACTGCGCGCCGTTACTGCATCAGCGGCTGGGAACCAAAGCAACCGGCTTGGTGCGCTTCTCCTTTAGTTACTTTAACACAGAAGAGGAGATAGACATTGCCATTTCTGCCCTGCACACCATAGCGGGAGGTTGTATATGACCCAGCTTATACTCACCTTTTCCAGCACCAACTACGCCATCAAAGCTGAACAAGCTCTGTTATCCGGTGAACTCACTGTAATGGTTATGCCGCTGCCTGCATCTATTGCTGCCGGGTGCGGGCTTTGCCTGCGGATACCGTCGCCTCAGCTACCACAGGCCAAACAGCTCCTTGCCGCCAACCAGGTACCCATCGCCGCAGTCTATACCAGGCAGATGGTACAAAACACCAGTCTATATACACCTTATACCCATTCAGCTGAGAATGGGTAACATAAGCCACCCTCACTGCCTTGGGCATACCCGGCGACAACAACCAATGTTCACTACAAAGGACGGAGGAAACTGCATAAAATGAAACCTGATTCTATCCTCTCCGGATGCACCAGCGGAGGCTGCGGGGCAAAAATCGGCCCCGGACAGCTTTCTGCCATACTGCAAGGGCTGCCTACTTTTCAAGATAGCCGCTTGTTGGTAGGGTTTGATTCCTCGGATGATGCCGCTGTTTATTCTATAAACGACACCACCTCCCTCATCTCCACAGTAGACTTCTTCTCCCCTATGGTGGAGGATCCCAAAACCTTTGGCAGAATTGCCGCTGCCAACGCACTCAGCGATGTGTATGCCATGGGTGGCAAGCCGGTTTTGGCCCTAAACCTTATCTGTTTTCCTCAACATCTCCCCCTGGAACTGTTGGGAGAGATTCTGGCAGGTGGCGCAGAAAAGATTGCAGAAGCCGGTGCAGTACTGGGGGGCGGTCACTCCATTTATGACAAAGAACCCAAATACGGCCTTGCAGTAACCGGGCTGGTGGAGACTGCCAAGGTAATTCGCAACAATACCCCAATGGTGGGGCACAACCTGATTCTCACCAAGCCGTTGGGGGTTGGCATCATCATGGCGGCAGCCAGAGGTGGTATTGCTCATCCTGAGGCCGTAGAGCAGGCTATCACCTGTATGGAACGGCTCAACCGCTACGCTGCTGAAAAGATGGCTCCCTACACCATCAGCGCCTGTACCGATGTTACAGGTTTTGGGCTGTTGACACATCTGTTGGAGATGTGCGGGCGACATGTATCCGCCTTTATAGACCCTGCTGCATTGCCTGTATTGCCTCAGGCTACAGCCTATGCCGACGAATTTCTGCTTACCGCTGCAGGGCAGCGCAACCGCAACCATCTGGCGGGTAACTGCCAGGTAGAATCCTTACCCTTTGCGGTGCAGGAGCTACTGTTTGATCCCCAAACCTCTGGCGGGCTTTTGATCTGTGTAGATGCAAAACAGGCCCCCCAGTTGCTTCGGGATATACGCACCCAGGATCCCCAGGCAGCCATTATTGGCGAAATTCTCCCCAAACAGCAAGATAGAATTGTATTTGCGAGGTAGATGTATATGCGTATCCTTGATATGTTGGGGCAGCCCTGCCCTATTCCGGTAATCCAGGCCAAAAAGGCAATGGAGACCACAGGCACCCAGCAAGTTACCGTATTGGTGGATACTATTGTAGCAGTGCAAAACCTAGAAAAAATGGCTAAGGGAAAAGGTTACCGCTTTTCCTATAACCAAGAAGAGGCTGATCGCTATTCTGTACTACTCTGTGGATCTGATACTGCCTTACCGGAGCAGCCGCAGCCATGGGTTAACCAGCTGCAACCCCTAGACCATGACAGCGGACTTACTGTGGTGATTACCGCTGACCATATGGGCCAAGGCAGTGAAGAGCTGGGGAGAATTCTGTTAAAAGGGTTTTTGTTTTCCCTCACCCAGCTTCCGGTACCTCCCAAAGCGGTGGTGTTTCTCAATTCCGGCGTGAAGCTAACTGTAGAAGGTGCCAACACCATAACCGACCTGGAAACCCTTATAGACAATGGCACGATTGTGCGCAGTTGTGGCACCTGCCTCAACTATTATACCCTAACTGATAAGCTGGCGGTGGGCGAGGTTACCGATATGTTTGCAATAACCACCTTGCTCCACCAGTCTGAGAAAATACTGACTATATGAACCATTCATTAACCCAGCTGTTATCCCTTACTCACAAGAAAACTGGTGCTTTTGTTGGTTGTGGCGGAAAAACCACCATTATCCGCCTATTGGCTGCAGAAAACAAACAACGGAAAGTACTGGTATCCACCACCACCAAAATGTATCCCCTGGATACAACCGAGGCTACCGTATACGATAGTTTAGAAGCCTGCTTTGGCTGTGTTCCAGCTGTGGGCATCCAGTGCATGGGGTTAGGCAATCCCAATACCGGTAAGCTAGAAGCCCTGCCCTCTGCCGCTTTGGCCGAGATTGTACCTGCTTATGATTTGTCCCTGCTCGAAGCGGACGGTTCCCGGGGGCTACCCTGCAAAGGCTGGCTGGAGTCCGAACCGGTGGTACCCCAGTACTGCACCCATACCATTGGGGTGGTTACCCTGGCGGCACTGGGCAAACCAGCCACCCAAGCCCAGGTGCAACGCCTGGATGCATTTTGCAGAACCACACAGATACAGCCCGGGGAAAGAATTACCCTGGCTGCACTAACCCAAATGGTGTGTAGCCCCCAGGGTATGTTGAAAAACAGTGTAGGCAGGCGGTGCCTGATAGTCAATCAGGTGGAAGACAGCCAAACTGCCCAAGTTGCTCTAGGGTGGTTGCATGGTTTAAAAACCCAATACCCCGATTTTTTCACCCACTTGGTGTTGGGAAGCGCCCATCAAAATTTATGGCGAAGCGTATAGAAGGAGTGAAGACTGTGGGGCAAGTACATCCCATTGTTGTGCGGGGCGGCGGTGATTTAGCCACAGGGGTTGTCCAAAAATTGTATCGCAGCGGATTTCCAGTGGTTATTTTGGAGGTGCAAAAGCCCACCGCCATACGGCGGACAGTAGCCCTATGCGAAGCGGTATATACAGGCTTTGCCCAGGTAGAGGATGTAGCCTGTCGTAGAATCCATTCGCTGCAACAAGCACCCAGCTGTTGGGAGGATGGTGAGGTACCTCTGCTGGTGGACCCATCTGGAGAGTGTATCCCCCAGCTTACGCCCAGCTGCGTGGTAGATGCCATACTGGCCAAGCAAAACCTGGGTACCCACCGGGGGATGGCACCGATAACCATCGGTTTAGGCCCCGGCTTTTGCGCAGGACAAGATGTGGATGGGGTAATTGAAACCATGCGGGGCCACCATCTTGGTCGTTTGATACTTTCTGGCTGCGCCCTGCCCAATACTGGCATACCCGGAGAAATTGGCGGCAAAAGTGCTCAGCGGGTGCTGCATGCCCCCACTGGCGGGTGTGTTACCCATCAGCGACAGATTGGGGATGTGGTGCAACAAGGTGAGGTTCTGTGCACCATACAGGATACCCCGGTAACCGCACCCTTCACCGGCTTGTTGCGGGGGCTAATCCGCCAGGGACTTACCGTACCCCAAGGCATGAAAATAGCGGATATCGACCCCCGAACCGATGTGGACTGGACCACCATCTCAGATAAAGCCCGATGCCTGGGGGGTGCGGTGCTGGAAGGATATTTGTATCTTACCCGCAAAAAGGGAAACGCTCAGATAAAGGAAAGGCCTTAGGACAATTCCATACCATACAAACCGGTGCTTTCATCCATAAAGATTGGCAGATGGGGCGGGGATACTGTAAAGACCATAAACAGCAGCACGATAGTCACCAGTATCCCCACAGAAATACCCCATGGCAAGCCTTTTGCATACCGATACACATGCACACCCAGCAACTGCCCCAGCAAATTTGCCACAAACAATATGCCAATGTCCACCCACAATAGCTCTACACCAAAAGCTTGGGTGTAAAAATAATACAGCATGGGAATGGTGAGCAAGCTGACGAGCAGTGCTACCAATGCCCCGGTAAACCACCGATTTTTGTCTATATGCTGTTTTTTTCCGTTTATTAAATAGTAAAGTGACCACAGCAAAATAGTGGGCAGCAACACCATCTTCATATGTTCCCATACACTTTCATTCACCGGGGTAAACAAACCAACCAAACTGTTTTGGCCGGATATGTCGTATAAAAAATGGAATAATGATCCTGCTATGAACAAAAGAAGTACAGACTTAATCATAAAAGATTGTGCTGTTTTAAATATCTTTTTCATTTGGCTACCCTCCGTTTGTTGTTTTTATGTCTACTAGATATAGTTTAGTATATGAAAAATTGAAAGTAAATATATGTAAAAAAGCCTCGATACCGCATAAAGCAGTGTCGAGACTTCAGATTGCAGACATAACTCTGCCGCAGCAGTTTACATTTGCCGAAGGGGCAATTCACTTGCCCCGAAAGACACCATAACCCGCGTCAGTACGCGGAACCGGGGGTGTATTGAGGGGGCATTGGATGCCCCCTCAAAGCGTGTCGACTGTATGTCGACACGCCCAAGCCTCGATACCGCATAAAGCAGTGTCGAGGCTCAATTAGGGTGTGGTTTTAAAACGCTTCTTTTTTTCCATGGGAATGTTGATACTGCAAATTACAAGCTGCTTTGCTTTGTAAACTGCTCCAGTGCCTCAGCATCTCCACAGGGCAAATGGGGGAACAAACTGCACAGTGTTTGGTATGCAGGTATCAAATGGGGGTTATCTTCACTTTCACGGCAGAGCAATTGTTTGGATGGATAACCGCAAACTGTAAGAACCCTGCTCCTACCCCGTCGCCCGGGTTCTGTATGTGTAAAGATTCCTTTCACATTCTCCCCCTTGATTACGTAATGACTAACCAGTATCCATCTTTCCCCTATAATTACCTGTTTGCCAAAAACATGCTTAGCATGGCTTAAGTCCTCATTAATTTCCTCAAATAAAGCTTGAATATCAGCAGAGGTTGAACAGACCTCCTGTTGCAGTATGTATTTTGCTGTATCGCTATTATAAGGCAATACTAGTTCTTTTAGCCCATACAATAGTGACGCTTCACTGGCAAGGAAAAAGAATATAAAGAGTATCCACATAAATACATCGCCGGTAAAGGGAAAGGACGGCAACATCTGTTTATATATAAAAAAATTTCCTGCTAATCCAAGAACAGTGAAAAATAAACCATTGGACTGAACGGTTTTTTTAAGATCGATGGGTTTTGCTCCTTGTTGCATCTGCGACTCCTTGATTTACCTTATCCAGTTTTACACACCAACGAAACAAGAACTCTGCAAACATGTTTGCAGAGTTCTGTAAAAGAAAAACCTATCTCTTGGAGAACTGGGGCGCACGACGGGCTGCTTTGAGACCGTACTTT
>CAYNCW010000037.1:0-12264 GCA_964395635.1 uncultured Oscillospiraceae bacterium | reverse complement strand
CTGGAGGCAGGGATGCCAACTGTGGAAGCCGCACGCATTCGGCTGGATCAAGCACTGCGAACTGCCAAAGCCAGGCGACAAATTGCCATAAAGATTATCCACGGGTATGGCTCCAGCGGCAAAGGCGGTGCAATTAAGCGGGATGTACATACTGTTTTGGCGCAAAAACACCGCGCCGGCACCATTCAGGCATTTGTTCCAGGAGAGAGCTTTTCTCCTTTTGATCCATCTGCGCGGCAAATTGTGACAGCTTGCCCATCATTGACCAAGGATCGAGACTATTCCCGCAGTAACCATGGTATCACCATCGTGTTGCTATAGATAAACAATACCAATCCTTTTTGTATGCTGTTCATCCCATTGGAATGAAATTTGTATAAAAATTAATCAATTGGAGTGCTGTCTATGGGCCTGTTAAAAACCAAACGCTTTTGGCTAATTCTTTTGATTCCGCTGTCCTTGCTACTCACCAACATTGCAAATCGCAATCCCCAGATGGTGGAGCAACTCTTTTCCCGCGGAATCTATGGAGTGTTATCAGGCCTTATAGGTAGAGTGACAGCCCTATTTCCCTTTTCTCTGGCGGAACTGCTGATTGTATGTACAGTCTTGTTTTCACTGTATCAGATAGTTAGGTTGGTGCGCATTATTTTGGACCGATCACAACCCCGCAAACCGCGGCTTATTCGCTTTTTTGCCAATCTAAGCTGTGTGGTTGGCGTTACATATTTTCTGTTTACCATATTGTGTGGGCTTAATTACCAACGCATCCCCTTTACCCAGCAAAGCGGGCTGAATGTACAGCCCTCATCAGTGGAAGAACTGGCAGATATGTGCAGCTATTTGGTTGAGGCTGCCAACCAGTCCAGAGCTCAAGTGTTGGAGGATGACAACGGTATTATGACCTTGTCTGCAAAATCCTCCTATACTTTGGCAAAACAAGCCCAGGCGGTGTATCCTTCTGCTGCCCAAATGTATCCAGCTCTTTCGGGATATGTGGGACGCCCCAAGCCGGTGCTTGCTTCCCGGGGCCTGTCTTGGCTGGATTTGGGTGGGGTATACTTCCCCTTCACCTTCGAGCCCAATGTGAACGTAGATATGCCGGATAGCGTTATCCCCTCCACCATGATGCATGAAATGAGTCATTTTAAAGGGTTTATGCGGGAAGAAGAAGCCAATTTCCTAGCTTATGTGGCGTGCCGAGAAAGTGGCAATCCCGACTTTGTCTATTCGGGGAATTTGCTGGCGCTAATTCACAGCACAAATGCTCTATATGGTGCGGATAAGGATTTATTTTGGCAGGTGATGGACGGTATTTCCCCAGCAGTTAAAGCAGATATGGCTTACAACTCAAGTTACTGGAAACAGTTTGAAGGCCCTGCCGCCCAGGTTTCTACCGTTGTGAACGATACATATCTTAAGGTAAACCGGCAAAGCAGCGGCGTGAAAAGTTATGGTCAGATGGTGGATTTGTTGCTGGCTGAATGGCGGGATGGCGCTATGAAGCAGAATTCATACTAATAGAAACAGAATATAAGATGATGGCCGGGCGTTTATCGCCCGGCC
Source organism: uncultured Oscillospiraceae bacterium (assembly GCA_964395635.1). Lineage (GTDB taxonomy): Bacteria > Bacillota > Clostridia > Oscillospirales > Ruminococcaceae > WRAV01. The sequence continues at coordinate 10,698 of CAYNCW010000037.1, read as the reverse complement.
TTTGTGCTGCTGTTGATTACTCCACCGTTACCTCACACTGGTCGTATATACTGTTATCTCCCAAAGAAATTGCTGAAATTATGGCAGTTCCCGGGCGCAGTGCAGTAATCCTTCCGTTTTCATCCACCATGGCCACCGATGTGTTGGAAGATTTCCAGGTAATACGCTGATCCGCTGCCAAAGGTGAAACAGTCGCCCGCAGTCTTTGCTGTTCGTCCACCTCCATGGATAACTGGGTATCGCTGAGAGATACTTCCTCAACCACTGTGTTGGCAGTATCCTGGGTATCATCCCGGAATATTGGTATTCCGGATTCTGTATCCTCTGAGCCAGAATGGTTTATGTCATCTTGTATGGGCTCAAACAAGCCACCACCACCTCCGCCGCCGGAGTCACCACCGCTTCCGGGGTAAGCTGCTTTTATCGCAATTGCGATAGAATCTGCTATTGCACTGGCAATAATCCCTTGATTCTTTGATTTTATCAGCTTTTCATACTCAGTCTTGTTGCTGACAAATCCACATTCCACCAGAACCGAACTAAACTGAGAGGATAGGGTGACATGATAATAGCTTTGTTTGCCACCGCGGTTGCTGGTGTTAAACTGATTGCTGACATTTTTGGCTGTTGTCGCCGCCAGTGTACCGGAGAACGGATAAAAATAATACACCTCGGTGCCAACTGCCCCAGAATTGCTGGCGCTGCTGTTGCTGTGAACACTGATGAGCATGTCGGCGTTCCATTTCTCTGCCTGACCCACCCGTGATTCCAAAGAGGGGTTGCCGCTATTGTTTATAAGCAGTACAGTTGCTCCCCGCCGCTGCAGCTCTTCTGCCAGTTTTTGAGCTATTCCCAGGTTGATTACCTTTTCGGGGTAATCTGCCAAAAAGCCTTTTGCACCGTTATCGCCACCACCATGGCCTGCGTCAATTGCTATACGGGCATTGGCTAAAGAGGATGGTGGGTTGTTAAATTGCAGCACCAAATTGCCACTGTCGTCATAGTAGCCTTTGTATCCCATAAAGCATCCCTGTTTAGTCAAAGGTAAGGTTAAAGTGCTGTCCTTCCATTGTGCAGCTGTAAACAGGGGGTTTTTGCCCACCTTACTGCTTTGCGGCACCTGGCTTGTATAATGGAACTTTACGTTGACTGCGGATCCGGTATAGCTCAATCGGTAGGAAACCTTTTGAGCAGTTTTCAGCTTCACATAGGTATACCCGCCATCGGAAGTTACCTCCAACCCGGAAATTACATTGCCGCTGGCATAGTCACCGCTTGCCGTAATATCCTTGGATTCTACCCGCAGACCTGACGCCAGCACAAAGTAGGTGTAGGTGTTTTTGTCTTTTTTGTATACAATTTCTTCTCCCACTGCATAGTCCATTGCCCCGGCTGGAATAGGGTAATAATTGGGGCTGGGGATGTTGTTTAATGTGTCCGGTGGATAGGTTTTGGCCTGTGCTGCTGTTACAACCACTGCCACACCGTCCTCCACCTTAGCCTTTTTATTTACCTTTACAAAAGCGCCCTGCATAGAGTCTGTTTCCCCACCCCAGCTTGCGTGCACCACAATGTTTCCCAAGTTTTGTTCACTGCCTGTAGCTGCTGGTGCGGTAAATTCACCAAAAAATTGTTTGTAGGTGGAGTCACGCTCTGCTTCGGTTTCCATAGAATCATCTATAGACATTGGGATGGTTTGCCCACCAATTTTGGCATATACTTTGGCATCGCTGTATGCCCAAGCGGAGACAGTGATGCTCATGCCACCTTCGGTAGCGATGTTGCCGGTGGGGGATATTTCTTTGAGTATCTGAACAACCCGGGTAATGTTATAGTTGATGATCTTTTCTTTATGTTCGATGGTAAACTTGTTTTCACCGGCCTTCAAATCCATGGTTAGGGTAAAATACCCGCTGGCATCAGTAGCAATCTCTTCTCCGTTTATAGTCACCTTGGAGTTGGGGTCAGATGCGCCGGTAAAGGTAACGATAGGCTCGAAGGTGGTAAAGGTTGCTTTGTCTGGCTTGGTGATTGCCAGCTCGGTTAGGATATGAGCCGCTTCCACCTCGTTGTTGTAGTATTTGACTAAGGTAGCCGAGGCATCTTTGGGATTTTCCACCAAACGACTAAGTGTATTGAAGATACTGCCTTGGTATCCTTGAAAGGACGAGGCTTCAATCACCTGTTTGGTGATTTGGTCATGGGGTTGCCATCCTGGTTGGTCGGTGCAAATTTTGTCCGCGGCGTGTACTACATACAGCGGCACTTGGTTTTGAGCTGCTACTGCCGACCACCAGGATACCACTTCCTTAAAGGGTACGGCAGAATCGGTAAGACTGCCCAGCGCTTCCACTGCAACAAAATCCACCAGCTCCTGTTCTACAAAGCCTTTGGTATCCGCATTGCCGTTTCCAAAAGCAGTAAAGGAAGCCTTTGTGTTGGAACCCAGCTCGTTTGCTGTAGCGTTTTCCCATACACTGTCTGCCAGTAAGCCCACCTGGGTTCCCTTGGCGTAGGATCGTATCGTGTTGGAAGCGGTTTTCACCACTGCCTGGGGGGACTGGCGCATATAATTATCAAAGCCAATGCCACCACCTGTTCCCAGGTACTGGAGATAGCTTGTTTCCTCATTTTGGTTAAGGTATCCGTCTATCAAAACGCCGTCTAGGGCATATTTTTCAGCAAATTCCCGCAGATTACCTGTCACCTTGTTTAGCGTCTCCGAACCGGCGAAAAGGCCGGTATCCTTGCGGTAGTAGGCCATATCAAACACTGCATAGGTATATAGCCCTCTGGTTCTGCACTGCTGTACTATGTACTCCATTATGTCCAGATCACCAAAAAGAGCCGGGGCATCTTGGGTGTGATAAATAACCCCATCGTGGTATCCTGTTTGAATAATCACCGTGTTCATGGTAAGGTTTTTTGCATGATCCAAGGCTGCTGCTATCTGCTGCTTGATAGTGGCTTCGGTGGCATCCTTTACCACCGAATACTCTACACCGGGAGCCAGCATAACCCCTCGCATTTCGGTGGGGATGTTAAAATGCACCGGCTCTTCTTTTGCAAGCTGTTCTTCTTCCATTTCCTCTTGTATGGGCTCAGTAATGGCAGGTACCACCTCGGGTAGCTCCTGTTGTGGCTCCTCCTGTTGTATGGGTGGCTCAGAGGATGTGCTGGAAGGCTGGGAGTCACCAGTTAATAGATAGGCTACACCCCCGGATATTAAGGTTACAACCAGAAACAATGCTCCCATAGCCAGTGCAAGCCGGCCTTTACTTTTGAAAAAATCGCTCACCTTACAGCCTCCGTGATGCATGATTGAATATGTACTGGGAAAAGCTTGTCCATTTAAAGTTTGGAGAAATTGCGCCGACGGATAAATCAAACCGTCGGCGCATCTCTAATACAAAAGAGAATATAGCGCCACGCTATTCTACTTCTATAATATTGATTTTAGGTTTTCTATCTCGGTTGCTATCTGCGCTTTGGTTTGGTTGGAGGGCTCAAACACAAAATCATACCGGAACAGTACAAACCCGCCGTAGTGCTTCATGGTGCGGGCATATTCCACCATATCCTTCATCTGTGTTGTAGTGCCTATCCACTCATCTTTACCGCTTCCCGCCCAAGGATCCTGTGCACCCAATTTATAGGTGGCCAACCCAACATACAGCTTTAAACCAGGAACGGTAATCATGTCGTCCCACATTTTTAGTATGGTTGTAAAAGGCTGGGTTTCATTCTTAAACCCATAATACACTTGGGGGCAGATATAGTCGCAGTATCCCGGGTTTGTTACCAGCTTGCGAACATCCAAATACTGACCATAGTAGTTGTTGTCGAAATTCCCCTGTGGGCTGATGCCGAACAGCACCGAGCTGTTTGTTTGTTTGATGGCCGCATACATATTGCGGATAAGGGTATCCACATTGTTTCGCCGCCAGTCCTCCAAAGATAAGGTTCCGCCGTTTTTACGATAAGCTGCATAGGAGGCAGCGTCAAAGGCTGTATCGGTAGTGGGATAGAAATAATCATCGATGTGTATGCCGTTTACATCATAGTTTTTTACAATCTCAACCACACCGTTGACAATTAAGTCCTGTGCTTCTTTGCTGGCGGGGTTATAGCTAATGATATTATTGTATTGGATAACAGCGCCGTTTGCACTATCCAGCCACTTTTTTGCAGGATTGTCTTTGCTTAAAGCATAGGGATTTCCTTCTGTACGAATGCGGTAGGGGTTTATCCACGCTTCAATGAAAAGACCCCGATTATGGGCTTCAGTTACCATAATTGCCAACGGGTCATACCCTGGGTTTTTGCCTTCTTCCCCTGTTATTGTGGCAGACCAGGGAAAATATTTGGATTTATACAGTGCATCACTAAAAGGGCGCACCTGCACCATAACGGTGTTGAATCCAATATTTTTTACATTGTCAAAGGCTTTTCCAATGTTTTTGGTAAATTCACCCTTGCTTTTTTGATAGATCATCGAGCTGAGATCCAGATAGGAAATCCAAATAGATCGAACCTCGCCCGGCGCACTGTTTACCGGTTCCAGTTTATTCAACAAGGTACCTGCTGTTGCGTCTGCTTCGCGCTGCAAATCGGTTGCCAAAGCGCTTTGGGTATTGATGCCGGGTCTTTCTTGCACATAGGACAGCTGCTCTACTTCTGCCGGGTTATCCACCACCCGCAAAGTAGCATTGGAGGGAACATGCTCCTGAACCGGTTCCACAGGCACAGCTGCTCTCTGATTGCAGCTGGATAGAACTGCGCATAGCGCCAGAGCACACACCCGCATGAGTATAGTTTTTTTCATGAGTCCAAACTCCTTTTTAGATTTTTACTAACAAATCTACAGGTCATGTTACACACTTTGTCCAAAGGCAAATATCCCATTTTATTAGTGCAAAAAATACGGAAAATTACTGCGTGATATTTCCCTTTGCATTGCCACTATACTATGATATACTATTAGCATTCATTTCATGCCCAATCTTTTGGAAAGGAAAAAGATGCCATGTTTCTTGTTGTTGGCGTTTCACCTAAAATAAAACAGTCCGGTGTGTTTCATTGCACCTGCCCCGCCTGTACCAACACTGGGCCTATCCACCTAGTTAAGCAGTATTCAGCGGTTACACTATTTTTTATACCCATTCTTCCATTTGGGGGCACCTACATCGCTACTTGTGGCCATTGTGCCAGCATTCTCTCGGTGCCAAAAGAGCTTGGTAAACTGCTGGAAAGAAATCCAGACACCCATATTTCCTATGAGGATCTATCTGTCCTGCAAAACAACTGGGGTGTCTCCTGTACATATTGCGGCGCAAAAACTGATGGAACTCAAAATTTTTGCTCCAATTGTGGCCAGAGAATATAACTATGAAAAAAAGCGCCATGGCTCACCGTCCATGGCGCTTTGGCTTTGTAAAACCGGGGTTTAGAATTGGGGATGTTTTAGGATTATTCCTCTACGGCCCATTGAGTTAATTTCTTTGTAAACTTCTCGTTTTCAGTGACCACCAATACCGGATTGGTATAATCTAGCGCAATCAGCCCCAAGATGGATTTTGCATCGGCAATTGCACCGTCAGGTGCGTGAACACCAATATCGTCTTCACAGGTCCATGCCAAATTCATAAATTCTCTCAGGTCTTCAGCAGTGGTTAGTTTTATCTTCACAGTCATCGTATATCGTCTCCCCTTCCATACATTGGGTATTGCTACTGGTCACCATTATATCACACTACTTGGTATCCTGCAAGAAGGCGCTAAAGGCTTTATAGGTGCTGTATACATCCAGCTTACTTACAACTTCAAAGGGAGAATGCATAGACAGCACCGGAACACCGATATCCACAACATCCACACCCAGATTGGCGATGTATTTGGCCACTGTTCCGCCACCGCCCTGGTCTACCTTACCCAACATCCCGGTTTGCCACAACACCTTGTGTTCCTCCAGCAATCTGCGAATATCTCCCATAAACTCAGCTGTGGCTTCACTGGTGCCGTATTTTCCGCCGGATCCGGTATATTTCATAATGCAGGTTCCGTAGTTGATATATGCAACATTTTTCTTATCATGAACATCCGCAAAGGTTGGATCAAACGCAGCTGTAACATCCGCAGAAAGGCACTGAGAGGCCTGAAGTGCTGCTCGGCCAGAAACGCCCTGGCTTTTGGCTAACTCCATAACAAAATACTCCAAAAACCGGGACTGCAAGCCGGTATTGCCGTCGGAACCGATTTCTTCTTTGTCTGCCAAAATGTTCACCCAGGTGTATGCTGGGTCAGGGGTTTCAACAGAGGCCATCAGCGAAGTGTAGGCACAGACGCGGTCATCGTGACCATAGGCCCCCACCATGGATCTATCCAAACCAACATCGGCTGCTTTGTGTGCCGGAACCAGAGAAAGATCTGCCGAAAGAAAATCTGACTCCACTATGCCGTACTTGTCATGGAGCAGCTGGATAATAGCCAGCTTCACTTTTTCGGTAACCTTTTCATCCTTGTAGGGCATAGTGCCCACCAAAACATTCAGCTCTTCGCCTTTAATGCCTTCGTTGAGCTTGCGCTGATTCTGTTCCTTTGAAAGGTGGGGCAACAGATCCCCAATGTAAAATACCGGATCCTCGGCAGATTCCCCAATGCACACCTTTGTGGCAGTGCCGTCCTTTTTGATAATAATGCCATGCAAAGCAAGGGGTGTTGCTACCCATTGGTACTTGCGTATGCCGCCATAGTAATGGGTTTTGAACATTGCCAACTGTGCTTCTTCATACAGCGGCCGGGCCTTTAAATCAATGCGGGGGGAATCAATATGGCTTGCCAAAATCTTAATGCCATCGGTTAAAGGGCGGGTGCCAATCACCGCAGACAGTATGGCCTTGCCACGGTTGTTGATATAGATACGATCCCCTGCTGCGTATTTTTTCTGAGGATCATAGGGTTTGTAACCATTCTTTAACAGTAGCTCCACCGTGTACGCCACTGCTTCCCGCTCGGTTTTTGCCTGATCCAGAAAGCTTTTGTAGCCTTGAGAAAACTCCATCGCTTCTTGTATGGTGGCATCGTCTAGTATCATGCCGCCGTTTTTGGGATTCATCAAAAGCTGTTCCTGCAGCAATTCGCCCTTGGTCTTTTCTTTCGTTGGCTTATTGTCCATATGGGTATTCCTCCTAAGTCAGAGAATATAATTTTTGATATATCTTTTGGGTCTCAAGCACCTTTTTCACATACCGCCGTGTGTCACCAAAGGGTATCTGCTCCACTGTTTTGCCACCTGGGGATAGCAATGGATCGGCTAGCCACTTTTGCAGGCTACCACGCCCGGCATGATAGGCACACAAAGCATTTTCTACTGAACCAAACTCTTCTAAATGAAGCCGCAACAGGGCGGTTCCATAACGAATATTGGCATCTTCCAATAGCAACAGATCATAATCGGTGTCCCCGTTTTTTTCCCGATAGGCTATCCAGTCAAAGGTTTCTTTTGTAATCTGCATCAGGCCTCTGGCGCCAATTCTGGAATGTGCGGTGGGATCAAAACCGCTTTCGGTGCGGATAACAGCATAAACAAGAGAAGGCGGCAATTGGTTTTGGGCGCTGTATACCTCCACAGACTGAGCATACTTAATGGGATAAGCTGCCTTGTAAAACCTAATCATACCCCAACGCAAAGAAAATGCTGCTATTACTATTACCACCAAAAGCAATAGTATTTCAAAAAACACAAAAGAATGCAGCTTTGTGTGTTGTTTTTTCAACCTATTCTTCCTCGCTAACCGTTTGGGTTTGCTGAACATCCCCGCAAATCGACTCCAGCATTGCGGATACATGGCTGCGAAGGTCCCGCATATCACCATCGTTACAAATTACATAATCCGAGATGGCTGTGTAGTATTCATCTTCATGTTGGGAGCCAATACGGGCCATGGCTTCCTCTTCAGAAATCTTGTCTCTGTCAATAATCCGGGCCATCCGGGTTTCCAGCGGTGCAATCACGCTGACAACCTTATCACATCTTTTGTGGGTTCCGCTTTCTATTAATGTAGGGGCATCCAAAAAAATAGTTTTATACCCTTTGTTCTTTAAAACATTCACCTGCTCAAATATTGCTTCCTGAATATACGGAAAGGTGATGCGATTTAGGGCAATGCGCTTTTGTTTGTCGTTAAAAACAATATTACCCAATTTTCTTCTATTTAAGGTACCGTCTGCATTGAGAATTTCAATGCCAAACTCCACAGCCAAATCCAAGGTACATTTGGCGCCTTTTGCCACAACCTGCCTTGCTACAACGTCGGCATCAATAACACGGTACCCCAAATTGGAAAGCAGCGTACTGACCAAGGTTTTCCCGGCGCCGGTCTGACCGGTGAGCCCAACCAGAATACTTGTTTTTTCTATCTCACCCTTCATTCCCTTGTTCCTTCCTCTACAGATAAACTTCCCGAAAACCTGCTGCCCGAATTAATCGGTTATACACCGCAAGGCCTACATCGTTTTTTGGAGGTGTTCGGGCAAAAATTTTTTTTGCTCCCGCTTCATCCAATTCTCGAAGCAACCCAAACAGCCTGGCAGCGTGACTGCTACTGTCCTTTATAGGCCCCATGCTGCGCCCCTGAACAGGGAGCAAAGCCATGTCCTCTTCAAACACCAACGCAAAGACACCATCTGCCTGTTGTTTGGTCAGATAGTTCATTACAGCTTTAGTATCGCCGGTCAACAGCACCACCTGTGCTTTTGGGGCATAGTGCTTGTATTTCATTCCTGGGGAGGAAACCTGTGCCCCCTCTTCCAGATGGGAGAAAACAGCGGGATCTAGCTCCACCTTTCCCAGTACCTGCTCCAGCTGCGCCGGAGTAACCGCGCCTGGTCTCAAAATTGTGGGTATGTCACCAGTCAGGGAAACAACGGTGGATTCCACTCCCACCTGACAGCTGCCGCCATCCACAATCAGCCCCACCTTGCCCCACAAATCCTCTACACAGTGTTGAGCAGTTGTTGGGCTGGGGCGCCCGGAAAGGTTGGCAGAAGGTGCCGCCACCGGCACACCTGCTTCCCGAATGATAGCTCTTGCCACCGGCAATGACGGCATTCTCACCGCTACGGTGGAAAGCCCCGCACTCACCGCCGACGGTATCAGCTGGCTTTTGGGCAGAATCATAGTTAATGGGCCGGGCCAAAAAGCCTCTGCCAATGCCTGGGCCTGGGGAGGAATTTGTGCCACCAACGGCGCCAATTGATCTATATCGCTGATATGCACAATCAGTGGATTGTCTTGGGGACGGCCTTTTGCTGCAAAAATGCCGGCAACTGCCTGGGAATCCAATGCATTAGCCGCAATCCCATACACAGTTTCGGTGGGAAGCGCAACCAGCCCGCCATTTTTCAGAATCTGCGCAGCTTGTTGAATTGCATCATGGTCTATAGCCGGATCCACGGCCTTAACCAGCTTTGTCTCTATAATCAATACCAAATCTTCTTTCACTTGGTTATCCCTGGTTGGACTGGAGCTTCTCTGCTTGGTCAAAGGTAATTAGCGCCTCCAACATTTCATTCAAATCACCGTTCATAATGGATTCTAGCTTATACAGTGTAAGCCCGATGCGGTGATCGGTCATGCGGCCTTGGGGGAAATTGTAGGTGCGAATACGCTCCGACCGGTCTCCGGTTCCCACCTGCAGCTTACGTTCTGAAGCAATCTTGTCAGTTTGTTCTTGTAGCATTTTTTCGTATAGCCGGGAACGCAGAATCTTCATTGCCTTATCCTTGTTTTTGTGCTGGCTGCGTTCGTCCTGGCATTCCACCACCAAACCGGTGGGAAGATGGGTGATGCGAATAGCCGATTCGGTTTTGTTGACGTGCTGTCCACCGGCACCACCAGCACGGTAGGTGTCGATTTGCAGGTCACCGGGGGCAATGTCCACTTCCACATCCTCCACCTCAGGCAGAACCGCTACTGTAACAGTAGAGGTGTGTACTCTACCCTGGGACTCGGTTTCAGGCACCCTTTGCACACGATGAACGCCGCTTTCAAACTTTAACCGGGAATAAGCGCCTTCTCCTTCAATAGAGAAGCTAATTTCTTTGTATCCGCCAAGTTCGGTTGGGTTTTCGTTGAGTATCTCGGTTTTCCAACGCTTGCTTTCTGCATACATGGAGTACATACGGTATAGGGAATTGGCAAACAGCGCTGCCTCATCACCACCGGCACCACCACGAATTTCTATAATAACGCTCTTGTCGTCGTTGGGATCCTGTGGCAATAAGAGTATTTTCAGCTCCTGGGCAAACTGTTCCATATTCCCTTTATTTTCGCTGTATTCTTCTTCCAGCAGCTGACGAAAATCCTTATCGTGGCCACCCTCATCCAAAAGGGATTTTGCTTCTTCCATTCCCTTTTGTGCGGCAGCATATTCCCGATATTTTTCCACAATGGGGGTAAGGGTTTTCAGCTCCTTCATCAGGTTTCTGTAGTTTTGGTTGTCGCTGACCACATTGGGGTCCATCAGCTTTTGGTTAATTTCCTCGTACCGGTCCTCGGCACTTTTCAGCTTGTCAAACATCGGCTGTTAGCTCCATTTCTATTCACCATCGTCCTGATGGGTAATTTTCTTTATGTTTTTTTCGCATTTTGCACGGGGCACCATAATCTCCCGGTTACAGCCGGTACACCGAATGCGG
>CAYNCW010000036.1:0-12385 GCA_964395635.1 uncultured Oscillospiraceae bacterium | reverse complement strand
ATAGAATAATTATTCAAAAACCCTTGCAATTAAAAATAATATGGTGTATACTGATGCTATTGCAAAACGTAAATGAATAGGAATAAGACCTAATAAAAGGAGTTATGGATATGCAAAAGCAGTTTAAAAAGGTTGTTCTGGCGTATTCCGGTGGCTTGGATACATCGGTAATTATACCGTGGTTAAAAGAAAACTATGGCTGTGAAGTGGTTGCGGTGGCTGCCGACGTGGGCCAGGGCAAAGAGCTCTCCGGCCTTGAAGAAAAAGCCATCAAAACCGGCGCTTCAAAACTGTACATCGAAGATTTGACCAAAGAGTTTGTATATGACTACATATTCCCCACCATGAAAGCCGGCGCAAAGTATGAAGGATATCTGTTGGGTACCGCCTTTGCTCGGCCGATTATTGCCAAGCGTATTGTAGAAATTGCTAAACAAGAGGGCGCTGACGCCATTGCCCACGGCTGCACAGGCAAAGGCAACGATCAGGTGCGTTTTGAGCTGGCAATCAAGGCCTTTGCACCGGATATGCCTGTTATTGCACCCTGGCGTACCTGGGAACTCAAGAGCCGCGAGGACGAAATTGCCTATGCGGAAAAGCACAATGTTCCCCTGTCCATCACCGCCGAAACCAACTACTCCAAGGACATGAACCTGTGGCATCTTTCCCACGAAGGCTTGGATCTAGAAGATCCTGCAAACGAGCCTAAATATGATGAAATCTTGGAGCTGGGTGTATCCCCCCAAAAAGCACCGGACAAGGATACCTATGTAACCATCACCTTTGAAAAAGGTATTCCTGTGGCTTTGGATGGCCAAAAAATGGACGGTGTGGAGCTTATTACAAAGCTTAACCAAATCGGTGGCGCCAACGGCATCGGCCTTTTGGATCTGGTGGAGAACCGCCTTGTAGGCATGAAGTGCCGCGGTGTATACGAAACACCTGGCGGTGCCATCCTGTACCACGCACATCAGGTGCTGGAAACCCTGTGCCTTGACAAGGAAACCGCCCACTACAAAGAGGTTGTCAGCTGCAAATACGCCGAGCTGGTTTACAACGGCCAATGGTACACCCCTTTGATGGAAGCGCTCAATGCCTTTGTGGACAGCACCCAGCAAACTGTTACCGGTGAAGTAAAGGTGAAACTGTATAAGGGCAACATCATCAATGCCGGTGTTACCAGCCCCTATAGCCTCTACTCTGAAGAGGTGGCAACCTTCGGTGAGGACAATGTTTACAACCAAATGGATTCCCAGGGCTTTATCAACCTGTTTGGCCTGCCGCTGAAGGTGAGAGCCCAAATGATGGAAAAGCACGGCAAATAAGAATATATAGAGCAAACCCGCGGTTTCAGCAGGCGTATAGAGTCTGCTGAAACCCTTTGTTCTACAAGATATTCGGTATATACCAAATAAAGCAGGGCTAAATAGTATCATAGCCTGGCAAAGACAGCAGCTGGTAGCAGCTTATTTTAGGAGGCAATCCCAATGAAGCTTTGGGCAGGACGTTTTTCCAAAGAAACCGATGCAGCGGTAAATGACTTTAACTCCTCTATATCGGTGGATAGCAGAATGGCAAAACAAGACATTACCGGATCAATGGCACATGCCCAGATGCTGGCGGCAACTGGGATTATTGCGCAGTTCGATGCAGATGCAATCTGTGACGGATTGGCGAAAATATTGTCGGATCTGGAGCAAGGGGTGTTGGAAATAGACCCCACTGCCGAGGATATCCACATGTTTGTGGAAGCAGAGCTGACCAAGCGGATTGGGGATGCAGGAAAACGCCTCCACACAGCCCGAAGCCGCAACGACCAGGTGGCGCTGGATACCCGCCTGTATCTGCGGGATCAAATTGATGAGCTGCAAAACCAAGTAAAGGCAATGCTGGAGGCACTTTGCAGTATCGCCGAAAAGCATACCGGTACCGTTATGCCGGGATACACCCACCTGCAACGGGCCCAGCCGGTTACCTTTGGGCACCATATGATGGCTTATGCATCTATGCTGCTGCGGGATTACCAGCGGCTTTCTGAAACCAAAGCCCATATTTCCGCCGCCTGCCCCCTTGGCAGCGGAGCGCTGGCCGGAACCACCTATCCTCTGAACAGGCAGATGACCGCTTTGGCACTGGGTTTTGCCGCAGCAGGTACCAATTCCTTGGATGGCGTTTCAGATAGGGATTTTTGCATTGAGCTTGCTTCGGATCTGGCCATTTTAATGATGCACCTTTCCCGCTTTTCTGAGGAAATTATCTCCTGGTGTTCTTGGGAATTCCGCTATATAGAGCTGGACGACGCCTTCTCCACCGGCTCCTCTATTATGCCACAAAAGAAAAACCCGGATATCCCTGAACTGGTGCGGGGCAAAACCGGCCGGGTATACGGCAATTTAATCACCCTGCTCACCATGATGAAGGGATTGCCCCTTGCCTACAACAAGGATATGCAAGAGGATAAAGAAGCGGTGTTTGATTCGGTGGATACCGCACTGGTGTGTCTTTCCACCTTCACCCCCATGCTCAAAACCATGACGGTGCGGGAGGACAATATGCGTGCCGCAGCCGCAGGCGGGTTTATCAACGCCACCGACTGCGCCGATTATTTGGTGAAAAAGGGTATGCCCTTCCGGGATGCCTACAAGATTACCGGACAGCTGGTGGCATTGTGTATCGCAGAGGGCAAAACCCTGGAAACCTTGCCTATAGAGGCTTATCAGCAAAAATCTCCCCTCTTTGATAGAGATATCTACCAGGCCATCAACTTAGAGGCCTGCACACAGGGACGCACCTCCTATGGCGGACCCAGCGCAGAATCGGTGCACCAACAGGTACAGGATGTCCGGCAGGCGCTGGGACTGTAAGGCGGTACTGGTGTTTACACCCTTGGGGATAAAGGATCCACGGGGAGAGAAAGAAAGGATGAAACCACGGTTATGACCATAAAGGCAGGTATTATCGGCGCAACCGGCTATGCGGGACTGGAAATTGCCCGGCTGCTGACTGCACACCCTCAAACCCAACTGACGGCGGTGAGCTCTATCAGCTTTACCGGACAGAAACTGTCCCAGGTGTACCCATCGGTTGCACGGATTTTGGATACTGTTCTCACCGACGATACGGCGGTGGTGGAAGAATGCGACGTTGTGTTTGCGTCTCTTCCCCATGGCTTGTCCGAGGAGACAGCGGCGCTGTGCTATAAAAAGGGCAAAATCTTTATTGATATGGGTGCAGATTTCCGCCTGCACAAAGAAGAGGAGTATGCCCGCTGGTATGGTGGGGTGTTTACTGACCAGGACCTGCACCAAAAGGCAGTGTATGCCATTCCTGAACTGTTTCGGGAGGAAATTCGATCAGCAAAACTGATAGCCAATCCCGGTTGTTACCCTACCTCCATTTCTCTTGGTCTTGCCCCGCTGCTAAAAAAGGGGCTGATGGATGTCTCTTCCCTTATCATCGACGCAAAATCAGGGGTTACTGGCGCTGGGCGCAGCCTTACCGCCAATACCCACTTCCCGGAATGCAATGAATCCTTCTCCCCTTACAAGGTAGCAGAGCATCGCCACACACCGGAGATCGAACAAACTCTGTCTATCCTAGCTGGTAAAAAGGCAACTATCACCTTTGTGCCCCATCTGCTGCCGGTAAATAGAGGTATTCTCTCCACCATATACGCTTCGGCTGTAGAGACTATTACCGCCGAGGATTTGCAAAAACTGTATCAGGAATTCTACAAGGGCGAAACTTTTGTGCGCATTCTGCCCTTGGGTGTAACTGCAAATATTCAGTATGTAAAATACTCTAACTACTGTGACATTTCCCTCCATGCAGATCACCGCACCGGCCGTGTCATAATTGTGGCTGCCATAGACAATATGATGAAAGGCGCGGCAGGACAGGCGGTACAAAACATGAACCTTGTATGCGGGCTTCCGGAAGAGATGGGCTTAGAACTGATTCCACCCGCATTTTAACCAATAGACAAAACACAATGAGGTGAACCCATGAATATAACCAGATTAACCGGCGGTGTGTGTGCTCCCCAAGGATTTCAGGCAGCGGGTATACGCTGTGGAATAGCAAAGGCAGAGGGCAAGAGGGATTTGGCACTGATTTATTCCAAGGTGCCCTGTAATGCAGCGGGTGTGTATACCACCAATAAGGTACAGGCAGCTCCCATTCGGGTGACCAAAGCCAACCTGGAAAACGGCAAAGCCCAAGCGGTGCTCTGCAACTCCGGCAATGCCAACGCCTGCAACGCAAACGGTGATGAAGTTGCCCAAAAGATGTGTGCCCTTACTGCACGCGCCTTAAATTTATCCGAAAATGATATTGTTGTGGCTTCTACCGGTGTTATTGGTCAGCCGCTTCCTGTAGAGAAAATTGAAGCAGCAATACCCAGCCTGGCATCTGAGCTGTCTGCCAATGGCAGCAATGACTGTGCACTTGCTATGATGACCACCGACCTGATGGAAAAAGAAATTGCCATATCCTTTGAGATAGGCGAAAAACTCTGCCATATAGGCGGGGTTGCCAAGGGCAGCGGGATGATTCATCCCAATATGGCCACCATGCTGGCTTTTTTGACCACCGATGTGGACATTTCCTCGGAAATGCTGCAAAAAGCGCTTTCTTTGATAGTTCCGGACACCTTTAACATGGTAAGCGTGGACGGGGATACCTCCACCAACGACATGATGGTACTATTGGCCAACGGCCTAGCCGCAAACCCAGCAATCACCCAAGAAGGGCCGGAGTTTAGCCTGTTTTGCAAGGCGCTTCTCCATGTGTGCATCTATCTTTCTCGGCTGATGGCAAAGGACGGCGAAGGAGCCACCAAGCTGCTGGAGTGCGTTGTATCCGGTGCGGCAGATGATGCCACCGCCAAGTGCATCAGCAAATCGGTTATCTGCTCCAGCCTGTTTAAGTCTGCCATGTTTGGCGCCGATGCCAACTGGGGGCGGGTGCTTTGTGCCATGGGGTATGCGGGTGTGGAGTTTGATGTCTCTAAGGTAGAGGTCTCCTTCCAATCCAAATCCGGATGGATTCAGGTGTGCAAAAACGGCGCAGGGGTTGCCTTTAGCGAGAAGCTGGCAAAACAGGTGCTGGGGGAAAATGAAATCGAGATTCTTATTCATTTGCACCAAGGCCAGGGAAAAGCGGTTGCCTGGGGCTGTGATCTCACCTATGACTATGTGAAGATTAATGGAGATTATCGTTCATGAGTACTTTAACAAATGCGGTGAAAGCAGAAGTGTTGATTCAAGCCCTGCCCTACATCCAAAAATATTTTGGCAAGGTGGTCGTGATCAAATACGGCGGCAATGCTATGATAGACCAAGTTTTAAAACAAGCGGTGATGGACGATATTGTCCTGTTGTCTCTTGTGGGTATCAAGGTGGTGCTGGTTCACGGTGGTGGACCGGAGATTACCGAAACCTTTGGCAGAATGGGGATAGAATCCAAGTTTATCAACGGTTTGCGCTATACCGATGCTGAAGCGGTTAAGGTGGTGCAGATGGTTCTTGCTGGAAAGACCAACAAGGATTTGGTATCCCTTTTGTCCCGTGGCGGTGGCAAAGCGGTTGGCATTTGTGGCCTGGACGGGGGTATGATTCGGGCACAAAAGCTAGAAGCTGAAGAAGATTTGGGCTATGTTGGCGAAATTCAGTCGGTGGATAGCAGTGTGATTGTGGATCAATTGGAGATGGGCTACATCCCGGTAATTGCCACTGTGGGGTTTGATGAGGATGGGAATGTATACAACATCAACGCCGACACAGCCGCCGCCCGCATTGCCAGCGAGCTGGGGGCCGAAAACCTAATCCTCATGACCGATACCAGAGGGCTTCTCAGGGATAAGGATGATGAATCCACCTTGATCCCTGAGGTGAATGTCAGCGAGGTGCCTATGCTGATTCGGCAAGGTATTATCTCCGGCGGGATGATTCCCAAAATAGACTCCTGTGTGGAGGCTGTGCGACGAGGGGTCAAGCGAACCTTTATTATAGACGGGCGCATTCCCCATTCCATTTTGGTGGAGATGATGACCAACGAAGGCGTTGGCACGATGTTTTCTTTTTAAATAAAGATAAGGAGGGACATTCATGTCGTTTCAAGATATACAAACTGCATACGATAAACATATCGCCCATACCTATGCCCGGATTCCAGTGGATGTTCAGTCGGGACAGGGCACGCTGTGCAAGGATGGGGATGGCAAAGAGTACATTGATTTTTCCTCTGGGATTGGTGTAAATTCCCTGGGCTTTACCAACAATAGCTGGCTGCAAGCTGTAAAAGATCAGCTGGATAAGCTGGCGCATATGTCCAACCTGTATTATACCGAGCCCCAGGCCAAATTGGCTGAGCAGCTGTGCCACAGGACCCAGATGCAGCGGGTATTTTTTAGCAATTCCGGTGCCGAAGCCAACGAAGGCGCTATCAAAGCTGCAAGAAAATACGGCAGCGATAAATATGGCCCAAGGCGTCATGAGATTATCACCCTGCAAAACTCCTTTCATGGCCGCACCATAGCAACCTTAGCTGCCACTGGGCAGGATGTGTTTCACAAAGCCTTTGGCCCCTTCCCTTCCGGTTTTGTGTATGCAGAGGCCAACAATATACCCGAACTGCGCAAAAGAATTACCGCCAATACCTGTGCCATTATGATAGAGTGCATTCAAGGCGAAGGGGGCGTCATGCCCCTGAAGGATGCTTATATGGCCGAAATCCAAGACATCTGTGCCGAAAATGACATCCTTTTGGTGGTGGATGAGGTGCAGACTGGTATGGGCAGAACCGGCAAGCTGCTGTGCAGCGAACATTTTGGTTTAAAGCCGGATATTGTCACCTTGGCAAAAGGCCTGGGGGGCGGCTTGCCTATTGGGGCAGTGCTGTTTGGCGAAAAGACCATGGATACCCTGGGCAAAGGGGATCACGGCTCCACCTTTGGGGGAAATCCGGTGGTTTGCGCCGGAGCCCGTGTGGTGCTTGAATCGATGGATCAAGCATTTTTGGATCAGGTTACCCAAATGGGTGACTATCTGTGCAAAAGGCTCCAAGAGATTCCGGAAATTGTATCGGTGAGCGGTCGGGGCCTTATGCTGGGGGCAGAGCTGAAAGACGGACTTGTAAGTGGGGATATTGCAGCGGCCTGTGCCAAAAATGGCCTGATTGTCCTGACAGCAAAGCATAAGCTGCGCTTCTTACCACCCTTGACCATTGATAAAGACACGATTGATAAAGGAATTTCTATACTTGCCAAAACAATACAACAAGTAAAAGGAGAATAGCCCCCATGAAACATTTGCTGAAAATGTTGGATCTCACCGGAGAAGAGATTATAGAAATATTAAATCTTGCGGATCAACTGAAATACGAGCAAAAGCACGGCATGAAACACCATCATCTGGAAGGCAAAAGCATTGGCATGATCTTTACCAAAGCTTCCACCCGCACCAGAGTCTCCTTTGAGGTGGGCATCACCCAGCTGGGTGGATATCCTGTGGTACTTAGCGGCGGCGAAACCCAAATGGGCCGTGGAGAGCCCATTCAGGATACAGCAAGAGTGCTCTCTCGGTATCTGGACGGCATCATGATCCGTACATTTAAACAACAGGATGTAGAGGATTTGGCAGCCTATGGCACCATTCCCATTATCAACGGCCTCACTGACTTTGCACATCCCTGCCAGGTGCTGGCAGATTTGATGACTGTGCGGGAGTATAAGGGCAAGCTGGATGGACTTAAGCTTTGCTATATCGGTGACGGCAACAATATGGCAAACTCATTGGCTGTTGGCGGCTTGAAGGTGGGTATGCAGGTTGCTATTGCCACCCCCAAGGGCTACGAGCCGGATATGGCTGTGTTGGAATTTGCCAAGGATAACCCCAACTTTACTTTGGTGAACGATGTGTTTGCTGCCGCTAAGGACGCAGATGTTGTGGTAACCGATGTTTGGGCATCCATGGGCCAAGAGGAAGAAGCGGCACATAGACGCATCGACTTTGCAGGCTTCCAAATAAACGACGCCCTTATGGCTGTGGCCAAGCCCGACGCTATGGTGCTCCACTGTTTACCTGCCCACAGGGAAGAAGAGATTTCCACCAACATTCTGGAATCCCATCCAGAAATCTTTGACCAAGCAGAAAATAGGCTTCATGCACAAAAGGCAGTTATGGTTAAGCTGATGAAATAACCATTTAAAATAATGAGTGTTGACATAAATCTGCCGCAGCAGTTTGTATTTGACCAAGGGGAAATACACTTGCCCCCTAAAATCGTGTAGATTTTATGTCGACACGCTCAAAGGACAACGCCTTAATAAGGAGTTGTCCTTTTTTTATAGACGCAAAAGGACACAGAATCTCCAAGAATTCTTGTAAATTCTATGCTATACTGTCTTATATAAAACTATAATCAAAGGAGATGGCAGGATGAGCTTTCGGGAAATATCCCCCTATGAGATGCAAGGGAATGTGTTTACCAGCATAGACAAGGACTGGATGCTGGTGGGTGCACAAAAAGAAGGCAAAGTGAATATGATGACCGCCAGTTGGGGCGGAATGGGCATATTGTGGAACAAACCGGTTGCCTATATATTTATTCGCCCCCAACGCTACACCAAGGAGTTTATGGACAGCACCGATACCTTTTCCCTCACCTTTTTTGACAAGGCATATCGTGATCAGATGACCCTTTGCGGCACAAAGTCAGGGCGGGATATTGACAAGGTGGAAGCATGTGGTTTCCAGGTAATCAGCGAGCTGGATGCACCTGTGTTTACCCAGGCCAATACAGCCCTTATCTGCAAAAAACTTTACCGCCAAACGCTGGATCCCAGCTGCTTTATTGCTCAGGAACTGGACGGCGCCAACTATCCCGGAAAAGACTACCACGATTTTTACATAGCCGAAATCTGCAAGGTTCTGGTGAAATCATAGCAAAGTAGCAAAGAGCGGAAAACCATAAGGGGATATCCTTCTCCCCCAAAGTTTTCCGCTCTCTTAAATGGCATTTACATTGCGTACTGCGTTACCTTGTGCAGCAGCTTAATGTCCACAAGTGCATCCACAATGGTACCCTTTTCGTCAAAATCTTCAGAAAAAATCTTTCCGTCTCTTCGTATCTCGGCCAAAATCCCACCTGCTTCGTAAGGGATCAGCAGGGTCATACGCTGTTGGCTGGGGGGCAATAAGGCAGCAATTTTCTGCAGCAGTTCAGGCATACCATGGCCGGTTTTTGCTGAGATTAAAGCGGTGTGGGGCCCTTCTGGCGGCGTGATAAACACTAAGTCACACTTGTTTAGCACACTGAGCACCGGAGTTCCCTTGGCACCCAGCTCCTCCAATAGGTTGGTGGTAACGGTCA
This sequence comes from uncultured Oscillospiraceae bacterium, assembly GCA_964395635.1. Lineage (GTDB taxonomy): Bacteria > Bacillota > Clostridia > Oscillospirales > Ruminococcaceae > WRAV01. The sequence goes on along the minus strand of CAYNCW010000036.1, from coordinate 3,013 downwards.
TCTGCTCCCGGAATTCAGCGCTGGATATATCACAGACATTCAGTAGCAGATCGGCGTGGACCGCCTCTGCAAGGGTGGACTTAAAAGCCTCTACCAGATGGTGGGGCAAACGGCGGACAAGCCCTACAGTATCAATGAGCATAACAGATCTGCCGTCTGGCAAGGTAAGGGCTCGGGCGGTGGGATCCAGTGTAGCAAACAGCTGATCTTTGGCCAACACCCCAGCATCGGTTAAGGTATTGAGCAAGGTGGATTTGCCCACATTGGTGTAACCCACAATGGCAACAGTGGTCACCCCGTCCTTTTTGCGGCGAGCATATTGGAGATCCCGGCGCTGCTCCAAAGCAGTTAGCTGCTCCTGTAGCGACTGGATTCTCCGGCGGATATGGCGGCGATCCAGCTCCAGCTTGGTTTCACCCTTACCTCTTCGGGCACCGCCACCGCCGCCACCGCCGCCGCCTAGCCGGGAAAGGTTTTTGCCCAATCCGGACAAGCGGGGCAGCAGATATTTGTGTTGGGCCAATTCCACCTGCAGGCGGCCTTCGTGGGAATGGGCCCGTTGGGCAAAGATCTCCAGTATCAGCATGGTGCGGTCGATGACTTCGATGCCGCAAGCTTCTTCAATGTTGCGCAGCTGGGTTGCAGAAAGCTCGTGATCGAAGATCACCAGGTTAGCTCCGCTGCTCTGGGCATAGTCAGCAATCTCCTCCAACTTCCCTGATCCAATACAGGTGGCTCTATCTAGGCTATCTCTCTTCTGCACAATCTGGGCGGCAGTGTCAATGCCTGCTGCTTTTGCAAGCTCCTCCAGCTCGGCCAAAGAGATATCCACATCAAATTCCCCGGTATCGGCGGCTGCCAGTATTGCCAAATCGGGCTGTGGGGTTTGTTCATGCATATGTTTTCCTCCTGTGGTATATAGGGCTTAGCCCTAGAAACAAAAGCGGAGGCGATTGCCGCCTCCGCCCTATGGGTTATTTCAGTACTGTTACCCGGATGACGCCATCAATCTTGTTTAGATTTCCCACGATATCCGAAATTACTCCGCCATCCAAATCCATTAGCGTATAAGCAAATTCCCCTCTGGAATTGTTATTTAGGTGATGGATATTGCTGCCACCGGTGGCACCGGAGATCTGGCTAATCATATTGGGGATATTTTTGTGCATGATGGTGATGCGCACACGGCTGGGATCTCTGGGGGCGGAAACATCCGGCAGATTCACCGAGTTGCGGATATTCCCAGTCTCCAAAAACTCCCGGATTTGGCGGGCAGCCATTTCGGCACAGTTAACCTCGGATTCCGGTGTAGAAGCACCCAGGTGAGGCAGTGCGATAATGCCGTTATGCCCCAGCAGCTTTTCATTGGGGAAGTCGGTGATATAGCAGTACACCTGCTTTTCGTCCACAGCTGCCACAATATCGTCATCTTCTACCAGCTCGCCCCTAGAGAAATTCACAATCCGAACCCCATGCTTCATAGAAGCGATGGACTGGCTGTTGATCATTCCCCGTGTTTCGGTGCTCAAAGGAACATGCAGGGTGATAAAGTCGCAGTTTTGATAAATTTCTTGCAGCGAGGTAGCGTGGTGCACCTCTCGGGAGAGCTTTAGCGCAGTATTTACCGACAGATAGGGATCGTAACCATACACTTCCATATCCAGCTGACAAGCGGCGTTACACACCATAACACCAATGGCACCCAGGCCAATTACACCCAGCTTTTTGCCCCCAAGCTCGGGGCCAGAAAACTTAGATTTGCCCTTTTCCACCAGTGCAGGCACCTCTGCGCCCTGATCCTTCAAAGTCTGTGCCCACTGCATAGAGGGGAAGATTTTACGGGCGGAAAGAAGCAGTCCCGCCAAGGTAAGCTCTTTTACAGCGTTTGCGTTGGCTCCAGGGGTATTGAACACCACAATCCCCTTTTCGGAGCATTTGGCTACCGGAATGTTGTTGACACCGGCCCCGGCACGGGCGATGGCCAGCACCGAATCAGGCAGCTCCATATCGTGCATAGAAGCGGAGCGAACAATAATACCATGGGGGTTATCAATATCGTTGCCACAAAGATATTCCGACTTACTCAGCAGCGCCAGTCCCGAAGGGCTTATATTATTGAGAAGCTGTATTTTATACATGATACATCCATTCTCCCTCTAGTTATATTCAGTGTTACCGATTCTTTTCAAACGTAGCCATAAAGTCCACCAGACTGCGTACACCCTGGATAGGCATGGCGTTATAAATAGATGCACGCATACCGCCTACAGCACGATGGCCCTTCAGGTTGTAAAATCCGGCCTTTTCAGCTTGAGTGCAGAACTGCTTATCCAAATCCTTGTCACCGGTGACGAAGGTAACGTTCATCAGTGAACGGCAGCTTTTGTGGGCAACCGGTCGAAACAGCTTGGAATCATCTAGATAATCGTATAATACAGCGGCTTTTTCGGCGTTGTATTTGGCCATTGCCTCCAGACCGCCCATATCCTTTTGAATCCACTGTAGCACAAGGCCCATCATGTATATGCCGTAGGTGGGGGGGGTGTTATACATAGAATCGTTTTCTGCATAGGTGCTGTAGGACATCAGCGGTTGGGTTCCGGCCTTGGGTGCACCGATCAAATCCTCCCGCACAATTACTACACACAGTCCGGCAGGGCCCATATTCTTTTGGGCACCGGCATAAATAAGCCCATATTTGGATACATCCATAGGCTCGCTTAAAATACAGGAGGACAGATCAGCCACCAACGGCACTTCTCCGGATGGGGGCAGACTTGTAAACCGAGTACCATAAACGGTATTGTTTTGGCAGATATGCAAATAATCGGCGTCCCCGTGCAGCATATCTGGGGTAATATTCGGAATACGTACAAACTTTTCCTCTTCACCAGAAGCCACAACCGATACATCGCCGTACAATTTGGCTTCTTGGGCGGCTTTTTTGGAAAATAAACCGCTTACAACATAGTCCGCTTTGCCTGATTTTGTCATTAGGTTAATGGGGATCATG